>CP136508.1:6300000-6478808 GCA_008011715.2 [Empedobacter] haloabium | reverse complement strand
GAAACGCCAGCGGCCACGCAAGGGGTAAAATGCGTGATTTCGCGCTTTACCTTCCGCTGCCGCCATGACGATCCTGCTCTCCACCCTGAATGCCCGCTACACCCACGCCTCGCTGGGCCTGCGCTACCTGCTGGCCAATATGGGCGAACTCAAGGAGCAGACCCGTATCCAGGAGTTCGTCATCGGCGCGAAAACGACGGAACTGGTCGAACGCATCCTGGCGCACGATCCGCGGATCGTCGGTTTTGGCGTTTATATATGGAACGTGGAGGAGACGGCGAAGCTCGTCGCGATGCTCAAGCGCGTTGCGCCGCAGATCGTCGTCGTGCTGGGCGGCCCCGAGGTGTCCCATGAAAGCGGCGAGCAGGCCATCGTGCAGCTGGCCGACTACGTGGTGACCGGCTGGGGCGACGTCACGTTCCCGAAATTGTGCGGCGAGATCCTGCACGGTCCCAAGCCCCTGATGAAGGTGCACGCAGGCGTGCAGCCACCCATGGCGGACATCGCCCTGCCTTACTCTTTATATAGTGACGAGGACATTGCCCACCGCACCCTATACGTGGAAGCCTCGCGCGGCTGCCCGTTCAAGTGCGAGTTCTGCCTGTCCGCGCTGGACAAGACGGCATGGCCGTTCAATATCGACGGCTTCCTGGCGGAGATGGACGCCCTGTACGCGCGCGGCGCGCGGCTGTTCAAGTTCGTCGACCGTACCTTCAACCTGAACATCAAGACCAGCTTGAAGATCATGCAGTTCTTCCTCGACAAGCTGGCCGCCCAGCCGGACGATCCCGTCTACGCCCACTTCGAGCTGGTACCGGACCACCTGCCGGACGCACTGAAGGAAGGCATCGCCAAGTTCCCGCCGGGTGCGCTGCAGTTCGAGATCGGCATCCAGAGCTTCAATCCGGTCGTGCAGGCCAACATCAGCCGCAAGCAGGACAACCAGAAGGCCGCCGACAACATCCGCTGGCTGTGCGAACACTCGCACGTGCACATGCACGTGGACCTGATCGCCGGCCTGCCCGGCGAAACGGTCGACAGCTTCGCCGCCGGCTTCGACAAGCTGTGGGCGCTCGGCCCGCACGAGATCCAGTTCGGCATCCTGAAGCGGCTGCGCGGCACGCCGATCATCCGCCACACCCAGGAATTCGGCCTCGTGTTCGACCCGCACCCGCCCTACACGATCCTGGCCAACCGCGACATCGACTTTCCCACCATGCAGCGCCTGGTGCGCTTTGCCCGCTACTGGGACCTGGTCGCCAACTCGGGCCGCTTCAACCACACGATCCACGTGCTGCTGGGCGAGCGCCCGTTCGACAGCTTCATGGCCTTCTCCGACTGGCTGTACGCGAACACGGACGCCACCCACCGCATCGCCCTGGACCGCCTGGCCGCGCTGGTCGGGCGCTGGCTGCAACAGCGCGGCATGGCTGTCGACGAGGCGGCGCAGCTGCTGGCGCGTGATGGCCACGGCGTACGCCAGAAGGTCACGACGACGGCGGCGCCGCAACGCCAGGCGCGTCACCTGGCGGCATGACACCCGGCCTGGACGGCTGTCAGCGTCGTCCGACACACTGTTGAGGCGGGCCCCGTAGCGAACGAAACGAATCTCACTTACACTGGCGACATGCCCATTGCACAAGAGCCAAGCTTAACTTTCCAACCCGGCGGCGCCGCGGGTGGCACGGTGACCGCCGACGGCACGTGGCAGGTACACGCGCTGGCGCACCGCAAGGTGATCAAGGCCCTGTCGGCCCGCCTTGACCAGGCCCACAAGGCCGGCAATGCGCAATGGGACCTGACGGCGATCGACAGCATGGACCACATCGGCGCCCAGCTGTTCTGGCAGGCCTGGGGCTATCAACGGCCCGCCTCCCTGAAGCTCGCCCCTGGCCAGGAGGAGTTCTTCAAGCGCCTGGAGGCCACCGGCAAGCTGGAACTGCCGCGCACCCGCACCCACCACATGGACTGGGTGACGACACTGGGTGCCGGCATCCTGCATTTCGCCGAACACCTGCAGGGCTTCGTGAAACTGATCGGCCAGGTCACGCAGGATACCTGGCGCTTCCTGAAAAGCCCGATCCGCGGACCGTGGAAGGAAATCTCGGCCAATATCTTCCACGCCGGCTTCCAGGCACTGGGCATCACCGCGCTGGTGGGCTTCCTGATCGGTGTGGTGCTCTCTTACCTGTCGGCGCAGCAGCTGCGCAACTTCGGCGGCGACATCTACCTCGTCAACCTGCTCGGCATGAGCATCATCCGCGAACTGGGGCCGCTGCTGGCGGCCATCCTCGTGGCCGGGCGCTCCGGCTCGTCGATCACGGCGCAGCTGGGCGTCATGCGCGTCACGGAAGAATTGGACGCGATGCTGGTGATGGGCATCTCGCATGGCTTCCGCCTCGTGCTGCCAAAAGTGGTCGCGCTGGCGATCTCGATGCCGCTGCTCGTCATCTGGACCGACTGCATGGCCCTGATCGGCGGCATGGTGTCGGCCAAGATCGAATTGAATCTGTCCGCGCGCTACTTCATCCAGAAGCTGCCGGATGCCGTGCCGCTGGCGAACTACATGATCGGCCTGGGCAAAGGCGCCGTGTTCGGCATGCTGATCGCGCTGGTGTCGTGCCACTTCGGCCTGCGCATCCAGCCCAACACGGAAAGCCTGGGGCGCGGCACGACGACCTCCGTGGTGACCGCCATCACCGTCGTCATCCTGGCCGACGCGGTGTTTGCCATCGTCTTCAATGGAGTGGGCTTCTGATGAGCGACCAGGTCGACGCACACGATGACGAGCAACGCAGCTGCTCCGAGGCGCCGGGCGAGCTGACGCTCGACGGCAGCGTGCCGGTCGTCGAGATCCACGGCCTGCAGACGAAGTTTGGCCGCACCGTCATCCACAACGACCTCGATCTGACGATCGAGCAGGGCGAAATCATGTCGATCGTGGGTGGCTCCGGCACCGGCAAGACCGTGCTGCTGCGCCAGATGCTGGGATTGGAGCGTCCAAGCAAAGGCTGTGTGCGCATCTTCGGCGAGGACATCACGCAGGCCACCTCGACCCAGCTGCAGCTGCTGCGCAACCACTGGGGCATGCTGTTCCAGCAGGGCGCGCTGTATTCGGCGCTGACGGTGTTCGAGAACATCGCCCAGCCGATGCGCGAACTGCGCGTGCTGCCGCACGACTTGGTGCGCGACGCCGTGCTGCTGAAGATGAACATGGTCGGGCTGGGCCCCGAGCATGCCAACAAGATGCCGTCCGACCTGTCCGGCGGGATGATCAAGCGCGTCGCCCTGGCACGCGCCCTGGCGCTGGAACCGAAGCTGCTGTTCCTGGACGAGCCCACGGCGGGCCTCGATCCGGACCGGTCCGAAAGCTTTGTCTCGCTGATCAAATCCCTGCACCGGGAACTGGGACTGACGGTGGTGATGGTGACGCACGACCTGGACTCGCTGTTCGCGCTGTCCACCCGCATCGCCGTGCTGGCGGAAAAGCACGTGATCGCCGTGGGCCCGACCAGGGACGTGATCGAAGTCGACCACCCGTTTATCAAGGAGTTCTTCCTGGGCGACCGCGGCAAGCGGGCCCTCGAGGCACTCCAATAAGGAGCAAGCATGGAAAACCGCGCACATGCGTTCATGACCGGCATCTTCACGCTGACCCTGCTGGTCGCGGCCGTCCTGTTCGGAATCTGGTTCAACCGCGACCGCGTCGAATACGCGCCCTATCTGCTGGCCACCAACCTGTCCGTGCCGGGCCTGAATCCGCAGGCGGCGGTGCGCTACCGCGGGCTGGAGGTGGGCAAGGTGGACGCGATCGATTTCGACCCGCAGACCACGGGCCAGATCCTGATTCACCTGAGCATCGACCCCGCCACGCCGATCACGAAGACCACCTTCGCCACGCTGGGCTACCAGGGCGTCACGGGCATCGCCTATATCCAGCTGGACGACAAGTCGGTCGGCTCGCCGCGCCTGGCGACCAACCAGGACAACCCGAGCCGCATCCCGCTGCATCCGGGCCTGCTGGACGAACTGGAAAAGCGCGGCAAGGCGCTGATCACGAAGGTGGAAGAGGTGTCGAACCAGGTCAACAAGCTGCTCAGCGAGGAAAACCAGAAGACCATCCTGGCCGCCTTCTCCGACGTCAGCGCGGCGGCGCAGGAGTACCGGGCGATCCCGCAGCGCCTCGGTCCCACCATCGACCGGCTGCCGGCGCTGGCCAACAAGGCGGAAAGCGCGTTCCGCTCCGTCGACACGCTGGCCCAGGACGTCACGCGCCTGTCGCAAAGCCTGCAGGGCCCGGACGGCGCCATCACGCGCATCACCGGCGCGGTCGACCGCACCGCGATGTCGGTCGAATCGGTCGCCACCGGCGCGGAACTCGATACGCTGCCGAGCATCACGGCGCTGACCGACGAAACCCGCTCGTCGATGCGCGCCGTGCGCCGCACGATGAACACCCTGAACGACCGCCCGCAAAGCATCCTGTTCGGCGCGCCGGCCCCCACGCCGGGCCCGGGCGAACCCGGCTTCGCGGCACCGGCTCAATGACAAGGACGATCCGATGACTCATCCCTTTACGCCGCGCCTGGCCGGCATCGTGGCCTGTGCGGCCCTCATCGCCGGCTGCGCCAGCAGCAAGGGGCCGAACCAGACCAGCTACGATTTCGGCCCCATCGGCACGCCCGCCGCGACACAGGCGGCGCCGGCCACGAGCGCGTTCCCGGCGCTGGTCGTGGCCGACGTCACCGGCCCCGCCATGCTGGACAACCAGCGCATGTTCTACCGCCTGCTGTATGCGGACGCCCAGCAGTCGCGCCCTTACGCCTACAACCAGTGGAGCGCCACCCCGCTGCAGCTGTTGTCGCAACGCCTGAAGGCGCGCATCGCCCAAGGGGGGATCAAGGTGCTGTCCACGACCGATGCCAGCGGCGGCGTGCCGCTGCTGCGCCTGGAGGCGGACGAGTTCTCGCAGAACTTCGACAGCGTGACGCAGAGCAGCGCGACGATCACGCTGCGCGCTTCCGTGTTCCGCTCGCACCGCCTGGTGGACCAGCGCACCTTTACCCGCACGCTGCCGGCCAGCAGTGCCGATGCGCCCGGCGGCGCGCGCGCGCTGGCCGCCGCGTCGGATGCCGTCGCCGCCGATATCCTCGCCTGGTTGGCCACGCTGCCGGCCCAGTAAGCATGACGGTGGACGGGACACAGGAGCAGCAGCCGGCCCCCGGTGTGCCGGAGCCCGCGCGCGCCCATCGCGGCTCGCCCGTGGCGCGCGCCACCCTGCTCGCGTACCTGCTGCTGATCGTCTATGCCAGCCTGTTTCCCTTCTCCGGCTGGCACAACCAGGGCTTGTCGCCGCTGCTGTTCCTGGAGCACACGGCGATGCCGCGCTACTGGACCAAGTTCGATGCCTCGATCAACGTCATCGGCTATATCCCGTTCGGCACGCTGGTCGCCTACGCGCTGCACCCGCGCATTCGCGGCATCCTGGCCTTCCTGCTGGCCGCGCTGACCGGCATGCTGGTGTCGGGCGCGATGGAAGCGATCCAGACCTACCTGCCCAGCCGCGTCTCGTCCAACCTGGACTTCTATACCAACAGCGCCGGCTGCGCGCTGGGAGGGCTGATCGGCGTGCTTACAGCGCGCAAGCTGCTCGACACCAGCCACCTGTACCGCCTGCGCCAGCGCTGGTTCGCCCAGCACGCCAGCCAGGGCCTCGTGCTGGTGGCGCTATGGCCACTGGCGCAGCTCTACCCTTCGTCCTTCCTGTTCGGTCAGGGCCAGGTGCTGCCCATCCTGTCGGACTGGCTGAGCCGCCTGATGGAGGCGGACATCGACCTGCTGTCGTACGTGCGGCCGGAACCCGACCTGAGCGTCGAGCAATACTGGTTGTCCGAAACGATCGTCACGGCCTGCAGCATGGTGGGCGCGGCGCTGACCCTGATGTGCCTGATGCGCCGGACCGCGCCGCGCGCCCTGTTGGCGGCCGGGCTGCTGGCCGGGGCCATCACGGCCAAGACGCTCGCCTCGGCCCTGCTGTTCGCGCCGGAAAATGCCTTCGTGTGGATCACGCCAGGCGCGCAGGGCGGCTTCCTGATCGGCGGCATCATGGTGGCCGGGCTGGCGTTCGCGCCCCAGGCAGCGCAGCGCCGGCTCGGCATCGCGACCCTGATCCTCAGCATCATTGTTGTCAACAGCACCCCCGTGAACCCGTACTTCAGCGCCACCATGCAGACCTGGGTACAAGGCAAATTCTTGAACTTCAACGGCGCCGCCCAGTTCCTTTCCCTGCTCTGGCCCTTCTTCGCGCTGTGGTTCCTGTGGCTGCCGTCCCATAAACTCAATCGCGCCTGAGCGGGTATCATTACGCCTGCGCCGCCGACGCGCCGGCCCTACCACAACAACGAGGCAAGCATGAGCGACACTCCCTATTTCAAGCATCACGTGTTCTTTTGCATGAACACCCGTGATGACGGCCGCGAGAGCTGCGGCCCGCGTGGCGCCGAGCAGGCGCAGAAACACGCCAAGAAACGCTGCAAGCAACTGGACATCAACGGCGCCGGCAACGTGCGCATCAACCAGGCCGGCTGCCTGGACCGCTGCGAGCACGGCCCGGTGCTGGTCGTGTACCCGGAAGGCACCTGGTACACCTACGTCGACACGTCCGATATCGACGAGATCATCGACAGTCACCTCGTCAACGGCAAGCCCGTGGAAAGGCTGAAGATCAAGTGATGAACAAGAATACCAAGCACTTCACGATGCAGGGCCACGCGGGCCTGATGGAAGGCCTGATCGACATGCCGCTGGACGGCAAGAAGCCGCGTGGCATCGCCCTGGTCGCCCATCCGCATCCGCTGTACGGCGGCACCATGGAAAACAAGGTCACGCAGACCTTGGCGCGCGCCTTCGTCGCGCTGGACTACGTGGTGGCCCGCATCAACTTCCGCGGCGTCGGCCAGTCCGAGGGCACGCACGACCGCGGCCACGGCGAGACCGACGACATGGAGCTGCTGTACGCGCACATGACGGAAAAATTCCCCGACCTGCCGGTCGCGCTGGCGGGCTTCTCGTTCGGCACCTACGTGCAGTCGCAGCTGGCGCAGCGCCTGGCCGCGCGCGGCACGCCGGCCGAGCGCCTGGCCCTCGTCGGCAGCGCGGCGGGCAAGTGGCAGATGGCCGACATCGCGCCGGACACGATCCTGATCCACGGCGAAAACGACGACACGATCCCCGTCCAGGCCGTGTTCGACTGGGCCCGTCCGCAGGACGTGCCGGTCGTCGTGATCCCGGGCGCGGACCATTTCTTCCACCGCAAGCTCGGTCACATCAAGAACTGGGTGATCGCCCTGTGGCTGGGCAAGCAGCAGCAAAAGGACGACCCCGAGGACGCCTGAGCGCCTATAATGTCCCGGCCGCGCGGCGCCACAGCCGCGCGTTTCGTCGTTTCCGCCGTTTTTTTTGCACCTCTTTTACGATTCCAGATCAATGAAAAAACTGCTCGCGGCGCTGGTGTCCAGCGTCCTGATTCTCTCTTCCGCCGCCGCCCAGACCGTTCCCGCACCGACCATCGCCGCCAAGTCCTGGCTGCTGCTCGACGCCACCAGCGGCCAGGTGATCGCCGCGCAGGACCCGAACATGCGTGTCGAGCCGGCCTCGCTGACCAAGATCATGACGGCCTACCTGACCTTCATGGCCCTGCGCGACAAGAAGCTGGAACTGAACCAGATGGTCAACGTGTCCACCCGTGCCTGGAAGGTCGATTCCTCCAGCTCGAAGATGTTCATCGACCCGGCCGTTCCGGTTTCCATCAACGACCTGCTGCACGGCCTGATGATCCAGTCGGGCAATGACGCCGCGGTGGCACTGGCCGAGGCGGTGGCTGGCGACGAAGGCACGTTCGTCACCCTGATGAACCGCGAGGCGCAGCGCCTGGGCATGACGAACTCCAAGTTCGCCAACCCGCACGGCCTGCCGAGCCCGGACAATTACACGACGGCGCGCGACCTGTCGATCCTGGCCAAGCACGTGATCCAGGACTTCCCGCAGTTCTACAAGATCGACTCCATCAAGAGCTTCACCTACAACAAGATCACGCAGCAGAACCGCAACCGCCTGCTGTGGCTGGACCCGAGCGTGGACGGCATGAAGACCGGTCACACCGAATCGGCCGGCTATTGCATGGTCGCGTCCGCGCACCGCCCCAGCGGCAACCTCGACCGCCGCCTGATCTCGGTGGTAATGGGTACCAACTCGGACGCAACCCGCACCGCCGAAAGCCAGAAGCTGCTGAACTGGGGCTTCCAGAACTTCGATACCGTCAAGCTGTATGCGAAGGGACAGGCGGTCGATACGCCGCAGGTGTGGAAGGGCGCGAAGAACAACGTCAAGA
Source organism: [Empedobacter] haloabium (assembly GCA_008011715.2). NCBI lineage: Bacteria > Pseudomonadati > Pseudomonadota > Betaproteobacteria > Burkholderiales > Oxalobacteraceae > [Empedobacter] haloabium. Next base: position 6,470,419 of record CP136508.1, on the reverse strand, counting down.
TCGGCTTCCGCCAGGACGTGATGGTCACGGTGCCGAAGGGCGTGGCCGGCAAGATGAAGCCTGTGCTGGAACGCAAGGACCCGCTGGTGGCGCCGCTGGGCGAAGGCACCAACGTGGGCAAGCTGAAAATGGTCGTGGACGGCAAGCCGATGCTGGAACTGCCGGTCGTGGCGCTGGAATCCGTCGAGCAGGCCTCGATCTTCGGCCGCGCCTGGGATGCGATGCGCTTGTGGATGAAATAAGCCGGCATCGTCCGCTCTTGCAAAGCCAGCCTCGGGCTGGCTTTTTTATTGGCGACGCCGAAATCGAATCGGTAAGTCGCAATCGGGACAGCCTCCAATGCCGCTCGCGTCGTTAACCCAAGACCAGGAACCGGGGTCAGACCCGTCGGGTCTGACCCCGGCTCTGCGGTTTTGGGTGTAAGAACGTCTACGCCTGGCGCCACCATTGCTGGTCCGCTTGCGGCGCGGCGATCGACAGCGGCGCGCCGATAACGGGTGTGGCCAGCCGCTGGCCGCGTTGCTCGGCCAGCGCGGCGATGCGGTCGAACGGCTCGTGCCATGGATGGAACGCCAGGTCGAACGTACCGTTATGGATCGGCATCAGCACGGCACCGCGCAGGTCGATGTGGGCCTGCATGGTCTCTTCCGGCTGCATGTGGATGTCCGGCCATTGCGGATCGTAGGCGCCCGTCTCCACCATCGTCAGGTCGAACGGCCCGAATCGGTCGCCGATCGCCTTGAAGCCGCGGAAGTAGCCCGAGTCGCCGCTGAAGAACACCTTGCGCTCGCCGTGCCGGATCACCCACGAGCACCACAGGGTGCTGTTGCCGTCCCGCAGGCCGCGGCCGGAAAAATGCTGCGCCGGCGTGCAGGTCAGCTCCACGTCGCCCAACGCGATGCCCCGCCACCAGTCCAGCTGGTGGACCTTCGCGGCCGGCACGCCCCACTTCACCAGCAGGTCGCCCACGCCCAGCGGCGCGACGAAATGGTCGGCTTTGGCCGCCAGCGCCAGCACGGCGGCGCGGTCCAGGTGGTCGTAATGATCATGTGACAGGATCACGCCGGCCAGCGGCGGCAGCTCATCCAGCGCCAGCGGCGGCTGGTGGAAGCGCTTCGGGCCCAGCCACCGCAACGGCGACGCCCGCTCCGCAAAGACCGGGTCCGTCAACCAATAACGCGCGCCCAGCTTCAGCAGGACCGTCGAATGCCCCAGCCGGAAGACGGTGTCGGCCGGCGCCGCGTCCAGGTCGGCACGGCTGAGCGCCTGCACGGGAAGCGGCGCCGCCGGTACGCTGTCCGCCGGCTTTTCGGTCAGCATTTTCCACATGATCCCCAGCGTCTTGCGCAGGCCCGCACGGTGCATGCGTGCCGGATTGCGGAAGCGGCCATCCTGGATCTGCGGGGAGGTGTGCGCGGCGGTCGTCGTCATGGAAGCCTCATCGTTAAAATTACACTACACAGTGTAGTTTCAATTTCCGAGAAAGTAAACCGGTCGGTGTAAAATATCCGCATGTCCCCACCTATTTCACAGCGCCTGACAGACCGCAAGCGCGCCGACATCGTGCAGGCGGCGATCGCCGAGTTCCGCGTCAACGGCTTCGAAGCGACCAGCATGGACCGCATCGCGGCCACGGCCGGCGTCTCGAAGCGTACCGTCTACAATCATTTCCCCAGCAAGGACGACCTGTTCGCCCAGATCCTGCAGGAGCTGTGGCAGTGCAGCGCGGCGGTGGACGCGATCGCCTACCGTCCGGACACGCCGCTGCGCGACCAGCTCGTTGCCCTGCTGACGCACAAGATGGCCCTGCTGCGCGACCCTTATTTCCTGGACCTGGCGCGCGTCGCCATCGCCGAGGCGATCCATACGCCCGCGCGGGCGCACAGCATGGTGGCGAAGCTCAGCGAGAAGGAAGAAGGAGCGGCGGCATTCTTGCGCGCGGCCCAGGCGGACGGCCAGCTGAAGGCGGGCGACCCCGCATTCATGGCCACGCTGCTGCAAGGGCAGCTGAAGACGTTTGCGTTCTGGCCCCAGGTGGCGATGGGACAGCCGGCACTGGACGACGCGCAGCAGGCAGCCGTCGTCGCGACGGCCGTAGACATGTTCCTGGCCTACTGGGGCAATACCGGGCTGGCTCAGGCGGCCGTGTAAGGCACGTAATCGAAGCCCTTGCTGAGGACACCAATTAGCGCCGCCTGGTTCTCGGCACTTTCGCTGAAGCCGATCAGCACCTCGGCCTTGCTGACGCCATTGGCCAGCTGCGTCATCCAATGGGCAAAGCCGGCTGCCTCCGGTTCTCGGTGCAGGACGTTATTGTACAGCCGGGTGACGAAGACGTCGTTGGCCGGATTGTTGCTGCCATAGGTCGAGGCAAACTCCAAGCTGTTCATGAAGCCGGCGGCGACGCTGGTCAGCGACCAGCCGTGCTCCAGCTTGTCGATCCAGAAGCCCAGCCCGGGCTCGTCCGGCGCCCGGTTGAACGCTGCCTGATACAGCCGGTAGGCCGCGCTGCCAAGCGCATCGGTGGCAAAGGAGACGGTCTTGTCGGCAAACCGGATGCGCTCGACATCGGTCAGCGTGTCGGTGCCGTCCCAGCCCAGCAGGTCGTTGACGACATACGCCGAGCCCTGCCGGGTAATCGTGTAGTCGCTGCGCAGCCCGCCGTACAGCACCAGGTCGCTGCCCGCCCCCGCCGCCAGGACATCGTTGCCGGCACCGCCCACCAGGGCATCGTCGCCGCCGAAAGCCGTCAGCACGTCGTTGCCGAAGCCGCCCTGCAGTATGTCCGGACGGGCGCCGCCGTTGATCGTGTTGTCGCCATAGTCGCCGGTAAGCCGGATGCCGCCCGTGGAATTGAGGCCGTTCGAGCCGCGCAGGCCGTCTCCACCGTAGAGCCAGTCCAGCGCGTCGATGTCGAACTCGCTGAACTCGGAGCGGATGTAATTGTCGTACGTGTACGACATCAGCGTGTACGCCGTCGTGTCGTACTGCTCGGGCAATCGGATGCTGCCTTCGAACGGATGTTTCAGGCCCAGCATGTGGCCCAGCTCGTGCAGCAGCGTTTCATACCCGTAGCCGGCGGGCGCGAGATCGGCGTTGTCCGCGGCATATTGCGCGTTGTCGAGATAAATGATCGCGTCCGCATCGTAATTGTTCAGGATGCCGTTGCCGTCCGCTGTATAGCTGGCCTTCCAGCTGGTCTCACCGGCCGCCCCCGCATCCAGGACGTTGGCGTTGACGAAGTGCACCTGGGCCGCCGTCGCCAGCGACGTCTCGACAAACTGGATGCCCGTCACCTTGCTGAGGTAAGCCATCGCGCCGCGGGCATACGTCTGCTGGCTGGCACTGAAGGCCTGGACCCCTCCCGTGATCTCGGCGTTGGCGGTTGCCGAGGCGTGCTGGGTATTGAACGTGTAATACAGCGTGTTCGCCGGATTCCCGGTCAGGTAATTCCAGTCCGGCCCGGTATCGAGCAACGCATCGATGTGGGTCAGGCCGGAGAGAGGAGTGGTGGTGATATCGGAAAGAATTGCCACGGCACGCTCACGACATAATGTAAAAAGCCATTATTTTCCAGCAAGAAATCCGTCGTCAATCGTATTCCGTCAGCACTGTTGCATAAATGGGTGGCAGATGCGCAGTCACCGTTTGCCAGGTCTTGCCGCCATTGCCTGAAGTCCATACCGACCCCGTGGTCGAGCCCATCAACAGCGTGCTGCCGGTCCTGTCCACGGCGAGCGCGTGCCGGTACACCAGGTCATAGCAGTGCTGTTGCGGCAAGCCGGACCGTAACGTTTCAAATGTGGCGCCACCGTCATCGGTGCGGTTGACGGCAAGCGCCGCGTCAACCGGCACGCGCTGCTCGTCGGCCGTGGCGGGGACGAACCACGCGCTGCCGCCATCGTGCGGATGGGCCGCCACGGCAAAGCCGAACGAGGACAGCGGCGCGGCCACCTGCTCCCAGGTCGCGGCGTTGTCGGTGGAGCGCCAGATGCCGCTATGATGCTGGCACCACAGCACGTCGGGCTGCGCGGCGCAGCGCACGATACGGTGCGGGTCCTGGGCGGCGCCCTGCTCCATCAGCTCGGGCGGCATATAGCCGGCCGCCATGCCCTTGGTGCGCAGCCGCCAGGTGGCGCCGCCGTCACTGGTCAGCCATACGCCGCCGCAGGAGACGGCCACCAGCACGCTGGCGCTGTCGCGCGGGTCCACGCAAATGCTGTGGATGCCGGGCGAGTCGTAGCCGCCACCGAACCATTGCGTGCGCTCGGGTACGTTCCACAGGCTTTCCACCAGTTGCCAGCTGGCGCCGCGGTCGGACGAGCGAAACAGGCCGCCCGGCAGCGTTCCGGCCCACAGCACGCCGGGTTGGTCGGCACCGCCGGCGGCCAGGGTCCAGATCATTTTCAGCGACCAGTCGATCGCATCGTCGCTGCCTTCCGGCTTGGCCGGATAGACGGGGACGCCCACTTCCGTCCAGGTGGCGCTGCCGGCGTCGCGGCGGTGCAGCTTGGCGCCGAAATGGCCGAGATGGAGGGCCGCGTAGGTGCTGCCGTCGCGCGGATCGTGCAGCACGGCCGATACCGGATCGCCCGGGAAGTGCGGTGACGCCAGCTGCCAGGCGCCGTCCTGCCAGGTCAGCTCGAACAGGCCCTTGCGGGTCGCCAGCAATGCACGTTCGGTCATGTCAGCCTCCTGATAGGGCCTGCAGGATGTGGATGGTGGAATCGGGCCTGAGCGGATCGTCCAGCCGGACGCGCTCGCGCGTGCGCCGGCCGTCGATGAAGATGACGACGTTGTCGCGCAGCCGGTCCTGGTCGTCCAACACGTAACCGCGCAGGCGGCTGTTGGCGGCGAATACGTTGTCCAGCGCGGAGCGCAAGGTCGTGGCATCCGTCGCCAGTTGCGGGACGGGCAGGAAGCGCGCCAGCTGTTGGGTGAAGACGATCGTGGCCATGGTGTCCGCGGGTGCCGATCGGACAATTCTAGCGCGGTCGCGGCAGGCTTTGGCCTAGAATGGCCACATAAGAGTCACTGGAGCCACAGATGTCGATCACCCCGCGGGAGCTGGAACTGCTGATGCAGGAAGTGGAGCAGGAAGACCCCATCGATTTCGCCGACCTGCCGTTCGACGAGCATGACCTGCGCGGCATCGTCGCCAAGCACCTGTGCGAGATGGCCGACGCGATGGAATCGTTCAGCGACGAAGACCGGCGCCTGACGCTGCTGGCCGTCGCCGCCAAGCTGGTGCTGGAAAACCTGGTGCTGCACGTGCAGCTGCTGCGGCGCCACGGCCTGCCGCTGAACGACCAGACCGAGGCGCTGCTGGCCCGGCTGCGCAAGCCGGACACACCGGACTAACCCGTCCCCTCGATGCGCCGTGCGGCCGGAATCGTCAACGTGATGTCGGCCAGCGCGACCGCCACGCACGGCAGCACGTCGTGCGCCCGCTTTTCGTCCAGCGACAGCCCCGGCCACTCGACCGTATAACGCACCGTCCCGCCGTCGCTGGCGCAATAACAGGTGCGGCAGGTGCCGTTGCGGCAGGAACTGGGCAGGCGGATGCCGGCCCGCTCGGCCGCGCGCAGCAGCGTTTCCCCTTCGGCCGCGTCGAACTGCCAGCCTTGCGGCGCGATCGTTACACGCGGCATGGTCAGGCCGGCTGTCCCTTGCGGCGCACCATGCGCCATACTTCCAGCACGGCCGTGCGGTTGACCAGGCAACTGGCCACGGCATACACCAGCGCGCCCACGCCGACCTGGATCGCCAGCGCGACACGCCGGTCCGCGATCTGCTCCAGCGTGCCGTGCGTGGCCATCACGGCCGCGTACATCGCACCCGCCGCCAGCATCGCCGGCAGCATGCGCGCCGCCACCTCGGCCAGCCCCAGGCCGATCACGCCCAGCATGCGCTGCAGGTTGATCAGCAGGACCACGGGATAGGCCAGGGCCCAGGCCAGCGCCACGCCAAAAATACCCCAATGCGTGCCGACATAGAACGCCAGCGGCATCACGGTGCAGGCGACGATGCCGTTCTGCAGTGCGATGCCGGGCCGGCCGACGGCATCGGTTACCGCCGGGAGGAACTGCACGACGGTACGGAAGGGCATGATCAGTGCCAGAACGCGCAGCGGCAGGATCGCGCCCTGCCAATGCTCGCCCAGGAATACCAGCACGATGTCGCTGGCCGTGCTGGCCATGCCCCACAGGACCGGAAACGCCACCAGGCTGACCAGTTCGAATGCCTTGAGCAACTGGCGCGCGATGGCGGCGCGGTCGTGCTGGTAGCGTGCCAGCGCGGGAAACGCGACCTGGTTCAGGATCGACGACACCCGCTGCACCGGCAGGCTGGCCAGGTGCAGCGCGACGGAGTACACGCCCAGGACCTGGCCGCCCAGCATGCGGCCGATGATGACGGTGTCGGCCTGGGTGAAAAAGAACCACAGGAAGCGCGAGGCGGACACCTTGCCGCCGAACGTCAGCAGGGCGCGCATGCCGTCCCAGGAAAACAGCGGCAGGTAGGGAAAGCGCGCGACGACGTTGACGGCCACCGTGCGCCACAGCGCGCCGCCCAAGGTGCCCCATACCAGCGCCCAGACGCCGTGGCCGGTCCAGGCCAGCAGCAAGGTGGCCACGCTGGTGATCACCGCCGTGCTCAGGTCCAGCAGGGAACGCGCGCGGAAGTTCAGGCCGCGCTGCAGCAGCACTTCGGAGACGAGGCCGAATGGCGCCAGCACGAACTGCAACGCCAGCACGCGGATCACGAGTGTCAGCTGGGCGTCGCCAAAGAAGGTCGCCATCAACGGCGCGCCCGCGACCAGTACCAGTACCATGGCGAGATTGACCAGCACGAAGATACCGTACGCCTGGCGCAACTCCTGGGTGCTGACTTCCTTGGCCTGCACCAGCGCGGGCGCCAGGCCCATCTCGATGAACATCGCGCACCAGGCCAGGAACACGGTCGCCATCGCCATCAGCCCGTAGTCGGCCGGCGCCAGCAGGCGCATGACGATGATCGTGATGGCCCACGTGATGATCTGGCTGGCGAACTTCGCGCCGGCCATCCACTTCAGTCCATGCAGGACGTCCTTCTTTAACGACATGCTTGCTCTCGAATCTTCATGCCAGCTGGGCGCTGTTGGTCAGATTGCGCGCCAGGCGCAGGATGAACCGCAGACGGCCGCGGTCCCATGGGGTGAAGCGGGGCAGCTGGAACGGGTCGGGCTTGCCCCGGCTGGCGCCCCAGGACGTCGACACGGCGCCCTCGAAACGCAGGTCGCGCGCCATCGCCACGTGCTGCGGCAGGTAGTCCTCGCCCGGCTTGCCGTTCGGGTAGGCGAACAGGCTGACGTGGGCGCCGATGATGTCTTCCAGCGCCAGCTTGCCCTGGGCGATCTCCTCGCGTGCCTGGGCGTCCGGCAGGCGCGCCAGGATCGGGTGGTTGACGGTATGCGCACCGATCCCCATGCCGGCCGCGTGCAGCTTGCGTACCTGGGCGCTCGTCATCATCAGGTCGCCCGGCAGCGCGCAGCCGGCCAGGTCGGCCAGCCGTTGCACCTGCGCCAGCCGCTCGGCCATCGGCAGGTATTTCAGCTGGCCGATCAGCGCGGGAATGGCGCGCTGGCGCTCGGCCAGCGTATGCAGCGGGTGACGGCCCAGCCCGAGGGCCGAGGCATCGAGCACGCCGTCCGGCGCCGCGCGTACCAGTTCGATGACGCTGTCGTTCCACATGCGGCCGCCGTTCAGGAAGCCCGTCGCCACGAAAAACGTCGCGTGCAGGCCGTGCTGCTGCAGCACCGGCAGCGCCACCTCGGCATTGTCGGCGTAGCCGTCATCGAACGTGATCGCGGCGGCCCGGGGCGGCAAGGTGCCGGCCTTGGCCATCCGCACCGCGTCGAGCAGCGGCAGCACGTTGAAGCGCGACGCCAGCGCGGCCATCTGATCGGAGAACTCGGCCCGATCGACTTCGCCCGGGAACAGCGGATCCTTGCGGGGCAGTACGCGGTGATAGATCAGGATCGACAGGCCGCGCCGCCCGCCGGGCGACAGCAGCGACAGCAGGCTCTTTTCCAGCAGCGGCGCGCCGGCGGCACCGTGCTGCTCAGCGGACCGGATCATGTTCGAGGTCTTCATCAAGTTCGTCCTGTACGGTGGGCTGCGCGGCCAGCTGGGGCGCCAGCGCCTTTTTCTCGCGCTCGACGATCATACGCGTCGCCACCATCGCCGCCATCAGATAATACGGCACGTCGAAATACACCAGGCTGAGGAAGGCGCCGCCCACCATGAAGCCCAGCAGGCTGACCTGGATCATCCTGGCCAGGTTGGCGGCCCACGCCAGCTCGGCATGCGGTCCGGCCGCGCGCACGATCCAGGAGCCCGTGCGCCAGGTCAGGAAGCCCAGCATCAGGTAGATGCCCAGCCCGATCCAGCCATGCTCGCCCAGTACCTGGAAGTAGATGCTGTGCGCCGCGTGCACGTCCTCCGGCACCGGCGCATAGCGCTCGAACACTTCCGGGTCGTAGATCTCGAAACCGCCGCCCATCAGGCGGTCGTTGGCCAGGTTGTAGGCCATCTTCCAGGCGTTGATGCGGCCCATCGCCGATTCGTCCTGCTGGTATTCGTCGATCGTGTCGATGCGGGCATGCCACTGCTCCGGCATGAACACCAGCGCGAACGGCACGCAGCACAGCAGCAGCACGCCGATGACGGCCTTATGGTTGCTCTTCAACCAGAAGAACACCAGCATCATGCCCATCGCGATGGCGGCGCCGCGCGAATAGGACGCCAGCGACGCCAGCGCGCACAGGAACATCGACGCCACCATGGCCCGCCTGGCCCACTTGTGCGTCAACAGGCCGTACAGGTAGTACATCAGCGGGATCGTCATCACGAGTGCCAGCGCGATCTCGTTGTTACCGTCGATGAAGGTGCCGATCGGGCCCCACACGCGGTACTGGCCGCCGCTACGGATCGTGAAGATGCCGCCCTTGGTGCCGTAATAGCCGATCGAGACCACCACCGTCCAGATCAGCCACTCGACGTGCAGGCGCTTACGCACCAGCATCAGCACGACGATGGTCATGCCCATGATTTTCAGGACCTTGACCAGCTGCGTGCCGATCTGCTCGGGATGGATGGCGAAGACCGAGGTGAGGCACATCCACACGACGAACAACAGGAACGTGGCCGTCACGGGCGTCAGCGGCAACCGGTAGGTGCGCTTCGCATTCGTCAGCATCGCCGCCACCGTGACGACGGCGATGATCGCGGCGAACGGAAAGTCGCGCGCGAAGCCCCAGCCCTGCGAGTGCGGGTTCATCACGCTGATCCAGATCCACATCACCATGCCGAACGACGGCCGCTTGAAGATATACGGCAGCGATGCGAACACCAGCAACGTGACGATCACGTCCCTCATGCGGCCGCTCTCCCCGCCGCCACCTTGCTGACGACATAGCGGAACTTGCCGGACTTCTCCGGCGCGATGGCATCGACCTGCTCGACCTGCACCGCGACGCCCGCGCCCAGGCGCGCCCTGAAACCCTTCTCGATGTGCGCGCGCAGCGCCGCATCCAGCGGCGCATCCAGCACGACCTGCACGTGAGTCAGTGCCAGGCTCTCCTGGGTGATCTTGAATGCCTTGACCTGCGGCAGGTCACGCAGGATATACACCAGCGCCAGTCCATGCATGACGGTGCCGTCCTGGGCGACCAGGAAGTCGGTGCTGCGACCCTGGATCTCCTGCAGCAGCGGCAGGCCGCGGCCGCAACCGCAGGGCTCCTTGCCCAGCACGCCGATGTCGCCGGTGCGGTAGCGGATGAACGGGAAGTCGCCGGTGGCCAGGTGCGTGACGACGATCTCGCCCGATTGCCCACGCGGCACCGGCCGGCCGGCACCGTCGATGATCTCGACGATGATGTCCTCGGCCGTGATGTGCATGCCGCCGTGCGGACACTGGTGGGCGATGAAGCCGGCGTCGCGACCGCCGTAGCCGTTCGCGACCGGGCAGCCGAAGGTCTCGGCGATCTGGGCGCGCTGCTCGTCGTACAGCCGCTCGGAGGTGACGAACGCGACTCGAATGCCCAGGTCGTCCATACGCTGGCCCTTGGCCTGGGCATGGCGGGCGATGTGCGACAGCGCGGACGGGTAGCCGAACAGCATGCGCGGCCGGTGCGCGCGGATACGGGCGACAAAACTGTCCAGCTTCGGGGCGGACATCTCGAACGCCGGCAGCAGATGCGTGCGCAGCAGGCGGTCGCGCAGCGCCCGTACGCGATCCTGCGCGCCCAGCTCGATGGGCGAACCCCACACGACGATTTCCGGATCGCCGATATCGACGTTCCACCAGCGCGTGGCGCGCCACTTGGCCGCCACGTCATGGCTGACGCGCTCCTTGCCGATATAGAAAATCAGCGGCTCGCCGCTGGAGCCGCCCGTATTGAACCGCGCCAGGCCGACGGCATCCTGCGCCTTCAGGCGGTCCACGTTGGCGCGGATGACCGCCTTGTCCATCAGCGGCAGCCGGGCCAGGTCGTCCAGCGACTGCACGCCGGCAGGGTCGAATCCCAGCTGCTGGAACAGGTCGCGGAAGTACGGCACCTTGTCCTGCGCGCGCGCCAGCAGGCGGCGCAGCCGCACCAGTTGCAGGTCGCGCAGGCGTTCTTCCGGCCAGTACTGCGACGCCTCCAGTTGCTTGCGCACGGCCACGCTGCTGTGCTGCTTGACCCGCTCGTGCAGCGGGAACAGCAGCTTGGTGACAAGGGCCGTGTAGGGCGCCGGACGGTAGCGTTCGACCGTGTTCATGGCTGCCTCACCGGCGATGCGCTGGCGCGCGCTTGCATCACGGCGCGGTACACCGCCAGCAGGCGCGGGCGCACGCTGTGCCACGTATATTGCTGCACCTGGCGCAGGCCCGCGTCGCGCAGGGATGCGGCCAGTGCCGGCTCGGCGGCAAGGCGCAGCACCGCTTCCGCCATGGCCTGCGGCGCTTGCGGTGGCACCAGCAGCGCCGTGCGGCCGTGTTCGACCAGGTAGGGCACGCCGCCGACATCCGTGCTGACGACGGGCACGCCGCACGCCAGCGATTCCAGCACCGAGTTCGGCGTATTGTCGACCAGGCTGCAGTTGAGCATGACGTCGGCGTCCTGGTACAACGCGGCCATGCCGGCATTGTCGACGCGCCCGGTAAACGTCACCGCCTCCGTCAGCCCCAATTGCGCCGTCAGCGTTTCCAGTTCCGCGCGCAGCGGGCCGGAGCCGGCAATGACGAGCGTGGCGTGCGGATCGTGCGCGCGGATCAGCGCCAGCGCGCGCAGGGCCGTCGCGTTGTCGTAGATCGGCTCCAGGTTGCGCGCCACCAGCAGGCGCAGGCCCTTCTTGTCCCCCGGTCCGTTCGGCGCGACCGAAAAGCGCTCCAGGTTGACGATGTTGGGCACTATTTGCGTGGCGAAGCCGAATTTGCCGAACACGTGTTCCAGGAAGCCGGAGGGCACGATGACGGCATCGGCGCGGGTCAGGCTGGGCCGCACCCAGCCCTGCGCGCGGCGCAGGAAGCTCTCGGCTTCGCCGCCCCGGTAGTTGATGACCACGGGCGTGCCGCGCAGCCGGGCGATCCAGATCGCCGGCGCCGCGAACAAATGCCACGACCAGCCGGAATTGGCCATCACGTGGAACACCTGCACTGTTCCCGCCGTGCGCCACAGGCTGGCCAGGTAGGGCAGCAGGCGGAACACGGCACGCAGGCCCTTGATGCGGCCGGCCCAGGCCGGACGGTATGGCGCGTTGACCTGCACCGTCTCGACCTCGATGCCCTCGCCGCGCAGCAGCGCGGCCAGCTGCAAGGTCTGGTTGGCCATGCCGCCGGACGGCGGCGGCAGCGGCCCCACCAGACCCACCCGCAGCGTGGCGCTGGAAGCCACGTCGCTCATGGCCGCTCCCGCGCAGGCACCAGGCTGCCATACACCTTGCGGTAGCGGCTCACGCTGGCGGCCCAGTTGCGCTGTTCCTCGACGAAGCGGCGACCCTGGGCGCGCAACTGCGGCCAGCTCGCAGGGGCGTCAAGCAGCGCCAGCACCTTTGTCGCCAGCGCGGCCGGGTCGCCAGCGGCAAACAGTACGCCGGTGCGGCCGTCCTCGATCAGCTCGCGGTGGCCACCCACGTCGGACGCCGCCAGCAGCCGGCCCTGCGCCATCGCTTCCAGCGGTTTCAAGGGCGTCACCAGGTCGGTCAGGCGCATTTTCAGGCGCGGGTAGCACAGCACGTCGACCAGGTCGTAGTAGCGCTGCACCTCGCTGTGCGGCACGCGGCCGGTGAACACGACGGCATCGGCCACGCCCAGCGCCTCGGCCTGCTGGCGCAGCGCCGCATCCTGCGGGCCGCCGCCGACCAGCAGCACGCGAAGGTCGGGCCGCCTGGCGCGCATTGCCGGCAGCGCGTCCAGCAGCACGTTCAGCCCCTCGTAGGCGTAAAACGAGCCGATGAAGCCCAGCACCGTCTTGCCTTCCAGGCCAAGCCCGCATGCCAGTGCGGTATCGCGTACGCCATCCACGCTGAAATCGCCGACATCGACAGCGTTCGGGATCACCTCGACCTTGCGCGCGGGGATGCCGCGGCCGACGATCTCGGCGCGCAGCCCTTCGCAGATCGTGGTGGCGGCATCGACGCGCTTGAGCGCCCACGTTTCCATCGCCCGCGTCAGCCGGTAACGCACGCCCCATTCCTTGCTGGTGCCGTGATCGACCGCCGCGTCCTCCCAGAACGCGCGGATTTCGTAAACGACGGGGATGCCCAGCTTGCGGCCGACGCGCAGCGCGGCCACGGCGTTCAGCGCCGGCGAATGCGCATGCAGGATGTCGGGGCGCACTTCCTGCGCGACCTGCAGCAGCCGGGTCGCAAGGCGGTCGATCACGGCCAGCTGGTTCAACACCGGCATGCGTGCCAACGGCCCCTGCGCCGGCGCCGTACGGTGGAAGCGCAGGCCATCGACGAGCTCCTGGCCGTCCGGCGCGTCGCCCTGTTTCGGGCTGGTGATGTGATGGGTCTCCCAGCCCAGCGCGCGCTGCTGCTGCAGGATGGAACGGGTACGGAAGGTATAGCCGCTGTGCAGCGGGATCGAGTGATCCAGCACGTGCAGGATGCGCAGCGCCCTCTGGGCCGGCGCGGCGGTGGCGAGGAAGTCGGAAGTACCCATCGGATCAGCCTTGCAGTTCTTTTTTCAGAAACGCCTCGAACATCAGCAGCGTCCAGATCGGGGCGCTGTAGTCGCGCCGGCCGGACTGGTGCTGCTCGACCATCTCGGCCAGGAATGCCGTGTTGAACATGCCGGTGGCGGCCAGGTTGGGCCCCAGCAGCGAGGCGCGCACGCGCTCGCGCAGCGGGCCGCGGAACCAGGCCGCCAGCGGCACCGCGAAGCCCTGCTTGCGGCGGTACAGAATGTCGTGCGGCAGGTACTTTTCCATGCTCTTCTTGAAGATGTACTTGCCTTCGCTGCCCTTGAGCTTCATCTCGGGTGGCAGGCCGGAAATCCACTCGACCAGCTGGTGGTCCAGCAGCGGCACCCGCACCTCCAACGCGTGCGCCATGCTGGCGCGGTCGACCTTCGTCAGGATGTCGCCCGGCAGGTAGGTCTTCATGTCGAGGTACTGGATCATCGACAGCGGGTCGTCCGTCGGCGCACGGTTGGCATGGCCGCGCATCACGTCGATGGCCCGATAGCCCTGCAGGCCGGCGCGGAAGCTGTCGGAAAAGAGCTGGCGGCGCATCGCGTCCGTCATGATCGACACGCCGTGGAAGTAGCCCTCGACCAGGTCGCGCGACAGCGCCTCGAACGTGGTCTTGGCGCGAAACACGCGCGGCGCCCAGTCGGCCTTCGGATAGTATTTGCCGAGGGTGCCGAACAGCGGCTTGCGCAGCGCCATCGGGATCCGTCCGCGCACGCTTTCCTCGGCCATCGCATAGCGGTAGCGGCGGTAGCCGGCCAGGTTCTCGTCGCCACCGTCACCGGACAGCGCCACCGTCACGCGCTGGCGCGCCAGCTGGCATACCCGATAAGTGGGAATGGCCGAGCTGTCGGCATACGGCTCGTCGTACAGGTCCGACAGGGTGTCCAGCAGCGCGAAGTCGTCCGTGTCCACCGTCTCGACATGGTGGTCGGTATGGTATTGCTGCGCCACCTGGGCGGCGTAGGCCGATTCGTCGTAGGCCTTGTCGCGGAACGCGATCGAGCAGGTGTTGACGGCGCCCTTGGTCAATCCCGCCATCGTGGCGACGACGGCGCTGGAATCCACGCCGCCGGACAGAAACGCCCCCAGCGGCACCTCGGCCACCAGCTGGCTGCGCACCGAGTCGCGCAACCGTTCCACCAGCTCGCCCTGCGCGTCGCTTTCCGTCATCGCATGGTGCAGCTTGAACGGCACGTCCCAGTACTGGCGCGGCTGCGCCAGCGGTTCGCCCACCTTTTGCAGCAGGCGGAACCCGGGCGAGAGCTTGAACGCATGCCGATAGATCGTCTTCGGTTCGGGCACGTAGCCGTAGGCGAAATAATCCTCCACGGCGCGCGGGTCGATGTCGCGCGGCAGGCCAGGCAGCGAGCGCAGCGCCTTCAGTTCGGAGCTGAACGCGAACAGGCCATCGGGCAGCATCGCGTAGAACATCGGCTTGACGCCCATGTGGTCGCGCGCCAGGAACATCACCTGCCGGTTGCGGTCCCACAGGCCGAAGGCGAACATGCCGCGGAAGCGTTCGACGCAGGCCTCGCCCCACTCTTCCCACGCATGCACGATCACTTCCGTGTCGCTGTTGGTGCGGAAGGTATGGCCCAGCGCTTTCAGTTCGGCCGTCAGCTCGCGGTAGTTGTAGATCTCGCCGTTGTAGCAGACCATCACGCTGCCGTCTTCGTTGCCGAGCGGCTGCTGACCCGAGGCGATGTCGATCACCGACAGGCGGCGGTGGCCGAAGCCGACGCCGGGCTCGCGGTAGATGTCGCCCTCGTCCGGGCCACGATGGTATTGGGTGTCGTTCATCCGGCGCAGCAGCGCCTCGTCGATGTCGCGCTTGCCGCGCGTGTCCAGCAATCCGACTATTCCACACATGATGGCACCGCCCCTTTTTTGGTCTTGATCTTGCGTTCGCACAGGCTGTCGTACATGTCCTGGTACGCGGCCACCATCGCGGCCATGCTGTATTTGCGCAGCACCCGCTCGCGCCCGGCGGCGCCGTGCTGTGCGGCCAGTTCCGGCGACAGCACATATTGCTCCAGCGCCGCCGCCAGCGCGGCGGCATCCGACGGCGGCACCAGGAAGCCCGTGCTGCCGTTGGCGATCACCTCCGGGATGCCACCCACGCGCGTACCCACCACCGGCAGCGCGGTGGCCATCGCCTCCAGCGCGGAGCCGGGTGTGCCTTCGGCGATCGACGACATGGCGAAGATGTCGAAGCCGCGCAGGATGTCCGCCACGTCGGTACGTGCGCCCGGCAACCAGACCACGTCGGTCAGCTCCAGCGCCGCCACCCGGTCGCGCAGGCGCTGCAGCAGCGGACCGTCGCCGACGATGGCCAGGCGCAGCAGCGCCGTGTGGCGCGGCAGCCGTTGCCGCAGCAGCGCGAACGCCTCGACCAGGGTGGCGTGGTCCTTCACGGCCTGGATGCGGCCGACGGTGCCGATGACGACATGGCCTGGACCGAACGGCTGGGCGCTGGCGACAATGGCCTCGCCGTGCGCACGCGGCCGGAAGCGCTCGGCATCGATGCCGTTGGCCAGCATCCGGCTCTTGCGGGCCGGGACGCCGATGATGTCCCGGTTCCAGTCTTCCATCGCCGCCGAGTTGGCATAGCAGCAGTGATAGAACGGCACCATCAGGCGGCGCAGCAAGTTGTGCTTGCGGTTCTTGCCTTCCGGGTCGTCGGCATCGCGGCCATGGGCGCCGTTGACGCGCACCGGCACGCCCGCGGCCAGGGCCACCGGCGCGTATTCGATGGCCGACAGGTTGTACGAGTGCAGCACCGCCGGCCGCAGTTCGCGCAGCAGCCGCCACAGCGCCGCGTGCGTCGCCAGCGACAGGCCGGGCTGCTTGTGCAGGGCGTGGATCGTCACGCCGGCGCGCGTGATCTTCTGCGCGAAGGCTGGGTTGTAGTCGGTCAGGCAGACGACCGCGTGGCGGTAGCGCTCGGCCGGCATGCGGTTGATGCGTTCGACCATCAGCGACTCCAGGCCGCCGAAGTCGAGCCGGTAGATCAGGTGGACGATGAGTGGCGTGTCGTTCATGGTTTTACTGCCTGCGGTTGGCGGCCAGCGCCGCGTCGAGCGCGCCCAGTTCGGACTGCAGGAACGCGCGCAGCGCGGGCCGCGCCGTGGCCGGGTCTTCGTCATACGGCGCGAACACCATGACGGAGGCGCCGTCGTCGCTGCCCGTCGTGAATTTCTGCTTCACCTGCAGCGCCTTGCCGACATAGTTACTGGCCGTGGTGGCGCCGCCGATCCAGTACCACTGCCAGACCACGAAGCGGCCATCGGCGCCCGTCACGGTGCTCTCGCGCACCTGCAGCGTGTTGCCATGGATGCGCTCGGCCCGCACGGCACTCGACGTTTCGTGCCACGGCGTGTGTGCTGCCGTCAGCCGGTTGGTGGAACTGATCAGGCGTTCCGGCCCGCCGTCGCGGTAGTAGCGTACGGCCACGCCGACGGTGGCAGCGCCCACGTCGTAGTACTTATCGACGCTCGCGCTGGCGGGCGCATAAGCCGGCGTCCAGGCCGTGAATGGTGGCGTGACAGGCGCCTTGGCCTGGTAGCTCGCCAGGTTGGCCGGTACCGGGGCGGCGTTGCCGCGGTCCAGGTACCAGCCGTACGCGGACCAGACGCCGATGCACGCGGCCACGCCGCAGGCGGCGGCGGCCACGCGCGCGGCCGAAGCGGAGCGCGTGCCCGGCGGCGCGTAGCGCGCGGATGGCTCGGCCTTGCGGTCCTCGCGCCAGAAGCTGCCGACCCAGAACAGCAGCAGCATCACAACGCCGAAGAACACCCAACCGTAGATCAGGTGGTCGACGCCGACCGCCATCGTCATGCCGCTGGTATGACCGATCATGACGATCATGTAAGCGCGCAGGCCATTGGCCAGCACGGGCAGCGCCAGCGCCACCAGCGCGAACACGAGGCGGCGCCACGTGCTGCGGTAAGTCAGGTAGGCGTACAGGCAGCCCAGGGTGAACGACGAGATCAGGTAGCGCAGCCCGCTGCATGCCTCCACGACCGACCAGTCGCCGGTGGGAATGCTGAAGTTGTTCCCCTCGCGCAGCACGGGAATGCCGGTCGCGCGCAGCGCATCCACCGTGAAGCTGGCGGTAATCTGGATCAGCGGATCGATCAGGCCTTCGCCGACCGGCACGCCGAACAGGATGAACGCCAGCGGGAACGCGATCGCCCGCACGACCGCGATGCCGGCTACCGCCAGCACCGCCAGCGGGATCATGGCG
Source organism: [Empedobacter] haloabium (assembly GCA_008011715.2). NCBI lineage: Bacteria > Pseudomonadati > Pseudomonadota > Betaproteobacteria > Burkholderiales > Oxalobacteraceae > [Empedobacter] haloabium. The sequence continues at coordinate 6,452,954 of CP136508.1, read as the reverse complement.
GCAAACGCGTACTGCCGCACGATCGCCACGTCGCCCAGCAATCCCAACATCCAGGCCGCGCCGCACAAGGCCAGCGCGGCCAGCGCGGGCAGGAAGGGCCGCACCGGCAGCTGCGCCAGCACCGCGCGCCGCTGCCAGATCAGCCAGATACTGATCGGCAGGATCACGTAGCCATGCGCGAACGTGGCCGAGCGCTCCCAGATGGCCGCGATCGACGCCGCCGTGCCGAAGTACAGGACGAATGGCAGCAGCGCCGCCGCCCCGACGGCCAGCCAACGTGCCTTGCCGGCTCCCTGGACATCACGAGCCGGCGCCGGGGCGGGCGCGCTATCGACGGCAACGGCGCTGGTCAGTGTGTTCATGCCTGGTTCCAGGTCGGAAGAACGGGGCCGGCGGCGGCCGGGGCGGTACTGCCGTGACGATTCGACGGCGCTTCCAGCAATGCATCCAGCGCCGCCAGCCGGGCATCCCAGCCGTAGGCCGCTTCGACGCGGGCGCGCGCGGCCTCGCCGATGGCGCCGGTTCGCGCCAGTTGCGCGACGACGGCGTCGGCAAAGTCGACTGCATGTTCGGCCACGACCACGTCGCGGCCCGGCTGCGCGTCGATGCCTTCCAGCGCCTGCGGCGTCAGCACGACGGTCTTGGCCATCGCCATCGCCTCCAGCACCTTGTTCTGGATGCCGCGCGCCACCCGCAGCGGCGCCACCGACAAGGCGGCATGCGCGACGTAGGGCCGCACGTCCGGCACGGTGCCGGTGACGGTCACGCCGGGCAGCGCGGCCAGCGCCTGCACTTCCGGCGCCGGGCGGGCGCCGACGATGACGAAGCGCGCGCCCGGCACCCGTGCCAGCACGACGGGCAGCACCTCGCGCGCGAACCATTGCACCGCATCGATGTTGGGCCAGTAATCCATCGCGCCGCAGAACACCAGCACCTGGTCGCCGTCGGCATACGGATTTTGATAAACGCCGTCCGCCGCGAAGTAGCCGGTATCGACACCGTTGCCGAACCAGCCGATGTGCGCGGCGCTTTCCGGTGCCAGGGAACGGAACAGCTCTGCTTCCGGCTGCGAAACGAACAGCGCCGCATCGCTGCACGCGGCCACCTTGCGCTCGTAGCGCAGCAGCCGGCTGGCTTCCCAGGCATACGGCAGGTTGACTGGCCAGGGCTTCTGCTGCGCATACTGGCGCCATTTTTCGGAATCGACGTCGCACAGGTCGACGATGCGGCGCGCCTGCTCGTAAGGCTGGGCGTACTGCGCCATCGGCGACGAGAACACGACGATGCGCTCGATGGGCCGGTCGCGCATGGTCTGGCACACCCATTTTCGGGTGCCGCGGTCGCTGTAGTAGTCCAGCGACAGCGCGCGATTGGCCAGCAGCGCGCGCAGGCTGCGCACACGCGCCATGCGCGGGTTGAGCGGTGCGAAGTGGCTGGAGGCGCACAGCTTGCGCACGTGGTCGACGTATTGCCAGTCGTCCTTGTCGTCGACGAACGTGGCAAGATGCACCCGGTAGCGCCGCGCCAGATGCCGCAGCAGATGCCACGAGCGGATCTTGTCGCCCTTGTTCGGCGGGTACGGGATGCGATGCACCAGCAGCAGCAGGTCGTCCACGGTATTACCCCAGATCCTTGACGATGTACGGCCCGAGCGCGTTGGCCAGCGCCAGCGGCATCTTCTGCCACACGCGGATGAACAGCTGGTATTTCGGGTTCAGTGGATTGACGTCCGGGATCGACTCCGCCTTGATCAGGTGGTATTCGTACGGCAGCGGCTGCGCCTCGAAACCCCAGTTCTTCTTGAAGTCGAATGCGCCGGTGCCGCGCTTGCTGCGACCGAAGTCGAACACGCGACAGCCGCGCGCCGCGGCCGCCTGCATCAGGTTCCAGTACATGAAGTCGTTGCCGGCCACTTCGCGCGCCACCGGCATGCCGCCGCCGTAGTACGGCAGCACCTCGTCGCGGAAGAAGAAACTGAGCACGCCGGCGACGATCTCGCGCTCGCGCACGATCACGCGCACCTCGCAGTCGGGGCCGAACACTTCCTTCAGCAGCGCGAAGTATTTTTTCGGGAATACCGGCGTTCCGAGGCGATGCACGCTGTGCGCATAGGCCGTGAAGAAGCGCTCGACGTTGTCGTCCACCTCCCCCGCCAGACCGCACTTGATGCCCTTGCGGACCATTGCGCGCTGCTTGCGCGGAATGGCGTTCAAGTTCGCTTCGTCGTCCGCCACGATCGCCTTGCGGAACGTGACGTATAAATCCTTGCCCTGCCAGGCCGGTTCGCCCGGGTGCGCGGGGCTGTAGTTGCGGTATTCCAGGTGTCCCACGCCCAGGCTGCGTGCCAGCGCCAGCGCCGCGTCGTCGAGCTGGCCGCGCGCCGCGTCGGAATCGGCCGCCACGCCGCCGTACACGCAGAACGGCAGCGCGATCAGGGAATGGCCGAACAGCCGGCTCTTGATCTGCGCCAGGGGCAGCACGCCGCGGATCACGCCGTCCTGCTCGGCGAGGTAAAACCAGGTCCGATGGCCGAAGGCGCCTTCGATCACGCGCTGCCAGCCGGCGCGGTGGAAGAAGGTCGCCTGGGGGCAGGCCTGCACGAATGCGTCCCAGCGGGCACGGTCGACCGCGTCGTCGCGCAGCAGCCTTACCGTGACAGGGCCGGGTTGCGGCATCGCGGTCGTCTGCGCGCGTTGCATCGCCGATTCGATGATGGCATTCATGGCCGCCCCAGGAAGATGCGATCCATCCGGTCCCAGGCGAAGTCGCGCGTCAGCGCGCGGATGCGCTGCTCCATGCGGCCCAGATTGACGTAATGGCGGAAGCGGCTTTTCAGGCCGATGCCCTGCGGACGCGGCTGACCGGGGTCCAGTTCCCACGGGTGAAAATAAAAGATGGTGGGCTGGCCGTCGTCATGGTTCACGCGCCGCATCAGGGAGCGCGACAGCGCGTATGGCAACAGGCGGAAGTAGCCGCCGCCGCCCGCCGGCAGGTTGCGCTCGAACAGGCGCACCGTGGTGATCGGGATCTCCAGCAGGCCGTCGGTGCCGTGCGGGTAGAACGGGAAGCGTGGCGCGTCCGGCATGCCGTAGTGGTCGTGCGCGATCGGGTAGATGCTGGAGCTGTACTGGTAGCCGGCATCGTGCAGCGACGTCAGCGCCCACAGGTTGACGGGGCCAATCGAGAAGCTGGGGGCGCGGTAGCCCAGCACGCGCTGGCCGCCGATGTCCTCCAGGATCGCCTTGCTGCGCACGATGTCGTCCATGAACTCGGCGCGGGTCTGGTCGGTGGCGCGCAGGTGGCCATAACCGTGGCTGGCCAGCTCGTGGCCGGCGGCGACGATGCGCCGCACCAGCGCCGGATAGCGCTCGGCGATCCAGCCCAGGGTGAAGAAGGTCGCCTTGGCGCCGCCCTCGTCGAGGATCGCCAGGATGCGGTCGACATTCGCCTCGACGCGGCACTCGCGCAGCGGCCAGCTGTCGCGGGCGATCTGCGGCGCGAACGCCGAGACCTGGAAATAATCCTCGACGTCGATCGTCATCGCGTTGCGGATCGTCTGCGCTGCCAGATGCGGCACGGGCCCGTTCATGGTCGCTCCTTTTAGTCGCGCGGCAGCCAGTCGTTGACGATGGCGGCGATGCGCTCGGCGGCGCGGCCGTCCCAGAAGTGCGGCACCCGGCCGGCCTTGCCGCCGCCCGTCATGACTTCCTCGTACGCGGCCAGGATGCGTGCCGGCTCGTTGCCGGCGATCGTGTTGGTGCCCTCGTCCACCGTGATCGGGCGCTCGGTGTTGTGGCGCAGCGTGATGCAGGGCGTGCCCAGCGCGGTCGTCTCTTCCTGGATGCCGCCGGAATCGGTCAACACCACTTTCGCATCCTGCATCAGGCCCAGCATCTCCAGGTAGCCCTGCGGCGGCAGCAGCATCTGCGGCCGGTCCAGCAGGTGGGCCAGGCCGAAACGCTCGATGGTCGCGCGCGTGCGCGGATGCAGCGGGAAGATCACTGGCGTACGCAGGCTGATTTGCGCGGCCGTTTCCAGCAGCCTTTGCAGCATGGCGGCATCGTCGACGTTGGACGGCCGGTGCAGGGTCAGCACCGCGTAGCCGTTGTCGGCAAAGCCGGTACGCCCGGCGTCCGCCGCGATGCGCGCGGCCGGCACGGCGCGCGGCAGGTTCAGGCGCAGCGTGTCGATCATGACGTTGCCGACGAAGTGGATGCGCTCGTCCGCGATGCCTTCCTTGAGCAGGTTGGCGCGGCCGCTTTCCTCGGTCGTGAACAACAGGTCGGACAATTGGTCCGTCAGCACGCGGTTGATTTCCTCCGGCATGGCGCGATCGAAGCTGCGCAGGCCCGCTTCCACGTGGATGACGGGCACGCCCTTCTTGGCCGCCACCAGCGCGCAGGCGATGGTCGAGTTGACGTCGCCGACGACCAGCACGGCGGCCGGTGCCACCTCGTCCAGCGCCGGCTCGAAGCGGCGCATCACCTCGGCCGTCTGCTGCGCGTGGCTGCCGCTGCCCACTTCCAGGTTGATGTCCGGATCGGGAATGCCCAGCGCCTGGAAGTACTGGTGGTTCATCGCCACGTCGTAGTGCTGGCCCGTGTGCACCAGTTTGGGCTCGACGCGCGGACCCAGCGCGGACAGCGCGGCCATGATGGGCGCCATCTTCATGAAGTTCGGCCGTGCGCCGACGACGCACAGGATGCGGTGAACCTTGTTGTCTGGTGAGGTCATGGTCATTCGTGGCTGTCGATGGGTTGAGTGGCAGGCGTGCGCACGATCTTCTTCAGGATCGACAGGACCGAGCCCATCGATTTCTCCAGCCGCAGCATGCGCTCGTCCAGCACGGACGGATACTGGTTATCGAACACCGCATGCTCGGGATCGACGCCGTCACTGGCGCCGGCGAACGGCACGGCCGCAGCGGCGGCGGGCGGCGGCTGGAATTCCTGGTCGATGTCGCGGATGACGGTCTCGATGTCGGCCTCGCCGAACGCATGCATCTCCTCCAGGAAGCCCATCAGCAGCAGACGGTCGCACAGGTGGTTGGTCTTGCGCGGAATGCCTCCCGTGAACTGGTAGATCGCCGCGTGCGCCGCCGGTGTGAACGACGGGTCGCCCTTCCAGCCGACCGTCAGCAGGCGGTGTTCGATATAGGCCTGGGTTTCCAGCGCGTCCATCGGCCCCAGGTGGTAGGTGGCGATGACGCGCTGGCGCAACTGCTGCATGCCGGGGCTGTGCAGTGTCGCGCGGAACTCTGGCTGCCCCAGCAGGAAGGTCTGCAACAGCGATTTGTCATCGGTCTGGAAGTTGGACAGCATGCGCAATTCTTCCACCACCCGCGGCGTCAGGTTCTGCGCTTCGTCAACCACCAGCAGCGCCCGCTTGCCCTGCTGGTCGCAGGAACGCAGGAATGCCTCCAGCCGCGCCAGCAAGGTGGTTTTGCTGGCACTTTCCTCGAACGGCAGGCCGAAGCCGGCCACGACGCCGCGCAGGATGTCGTCCGCATCCACGTGGGTGTTGACGATGTGGGCCGCCACGATGCGGTCGGATTGCAGCTGGCGGAACAGGTGGCGTACCAAGGTGGTCTTGCCGGCGCCGATCTCGCCGGTGATGACGATGAACCCCTCGCCTTGCGACAGGCCGTACTCCAGGTAGGCCATGGCGCGCTTGTGCCCCTTGCTGCCGAAGAAGAAGTGGGGGTCGGGGCGCAGTCGGAAGGGCTTGTCGCTCAGCCCGTAGTAACTCTCATACATGGGACGTTCCGCTTAAAACTTCATCGAAAGAGATGCCGCCACGGCATTCTCGCTATACGAGCTGCCTTCCAGCGCCAGGCCGCCATGGTTGCGCCGCACTTCCAGCGAGCCGGACAGGTTGGACTGGAAGCTGCGCGACACCATGGCGCGCAGCTGCCGGTTGGTCTCGCCCAGGCCCAGCTTGCTGGACGTGGTTTTCGCCACGTTGGCCGACAGGCTGGCGCTGGTGCGCGAATTGAGGCGGTAGTCCAGCATCAGGGCGCCGCCCGTCTGGCTGGTGTTGTCGTTCAGGTTCTGCTGGCTGCTGCCCAGCAGCGAGCTGTCGTACTGCACCAGCGACAGCGCCTCGCGCCGCGTACGGAACAGCGTGAACAGGGCGGTCGTGCGCGCCGAGCGCCACGCCATCGACGCGTTCAGCTGGCGCTGCAGGACATGGCGGTTGCTGAAGTAGTTGACGCTGTCCGGCAGCGAGCGCGGCAGGTTGAACGCGCGAATGTACGCTTCCACCACCAGCGCGCGCATCGCCGCATCCGGGTAGCTGGCACGGAACAGGCCATTGAGCATGTCCGCCGTGCTGACGGCCGACGGCAGCAGGAAGTTTTCCCGGCTGGTCGTCACGTTGTCGCTGTAGCCGATGTTCCATACCGTGCTGCGGCTGCGGTGCGTGGCGGCCAGAAAGTAGCTGTTGCCGTAATAGCGCTTGCCGGCGGACATTTGCAAGCTCGTGCGCGTGCTGGGATTCCAGGCGAAGCCGCCGGACCACGATGCGCCCTGCGTGCTGCCGCCCATGCCCGCGTAATCGAACTTGTCGTAGCCGCCGGTCGCCGTCAGGCTGAACGTCGGGGTCACCACATAGCGCAGCGACGCCAACGCCATGGTGCTGCTCGTGCCGGGTGCGATGCTGTCCTGCAGCCGCTGGCGGCGCAGGGTCAGGCCCCAGCCCACGGTACGGAAGGCCGGGCCGCTGGACAGGTTCAGGCTGGCCGTGTCGGACGTGCTGCGGCCGTAACCGGAGTCGTCGCTGTCCACCATGTCGTGCGCATAGCGCAGCTCGGCCGACGCGGTGGCACCGAAGCGGTGCACCAGGTAAGGCGACACCTGATAGGTGCGCACCTCGCTCCTGTTGTTGGTGCTGTACTCGCTGCCGCTGGCCACCGGCCCGAAGGCGGAGACGGGCTGCTGCGCGATGCCGGCCTGGGCATCGAAAAACAGCAGGTCGTCGATCAGCTTGCCCTTGGCTGTCGCGTTCAGCGCGCTGTTCATGCGGTCGGTGCCGGCCACCCGGCCATCCGAATAGTCATACACGTTCAGGCGGTAGGCGGCCGAGACCTGCAGCCGCGGCGTCTGGTTCGTCACCGCGATACCGGGCGTGATGGACGTGATGAACTGGCTGTCCTTCTGGCCGTCGCGCCGCAGGCTGACGTTGTCGGACCACGATTCGCGCAATTCGACCGTGGGCGAGACCTGCCATGCGGCGCGCGCGCCGGGTGCCAGCAGCAACGCCGCCACCGCCGGGCCAAGCAATGGCAACGCGGCGGCGGGGGCACAGCGCTGGCGGCGCCGATCAGCCATAGTGGTAGTCGTATTTGTTGCTGCTGCCCAGCTCACGGGACTTGTTGTAGATCAGGTTGACGTTGCTGCAGCCTTCCAGCTGGCGCATCGCTTCCTTGACGGCGTGCTGCGTGGTTTTTTCCGATTCCACCACGACGCCGATCTGCCCCATGTGGCTGGCCAGCACGCGCGCTTCGCTCGTCAGCAGCAGCGGCGGCGAGTCGAAGATGACGATCCGGTCCGGATAGCGGTGGGCGATCTCGTGTACCAGCGACGTCATGGCCTGGCTGGCCAGCAGCTCCGTCGCGCGCGGGTTCGACGTGCCGGCCGGCAGGATCGACAGCGTGTTGACGTTGGTGCGCAGCATGACCTCGGACATGTCCAGGTGCTCGTCCAGCAGGATGTCCATCAGGCCGCGCTGCGACGGCAGCCCCAGCGTGCGCAGCACGGACGGCCGCGCCACGTCGGCATCGACCAGCAGCACCGTGTGGTCCAGCTCCATCGCGATGCTCATCGCCAGGTTGATCGAGCAGAACGTTTTTCCCTCGCCCGGCAGCGAGCTGGTGATCATGATCAGGTTGCCGGGATTGCCGCCCGGCTTGCGTGGCGCGAAGGCGCGCTTGATCAGCGGGCGCTTGATGATGCGAAAATCTTCCACCAGGGACGTACGGCCGCCGGCTGCCGTCACCAGGCCGGCCTCGCTCATGCGCGCCAGGTCCAGCTCCACGGTGCGGCCGCGGCGGGCGGGCGGCGCCGGCTCGGCCGGCGGCGGCACCACGGGCGCGGCGGGCGCCGGCTGTGGCGCCGGTTCCATGACGGGAGCGGCGACGGGAGCGATGACGGGGGTGACGACTGGCATCACCTCGATGGCGACGTCGCCATCGGGCGCCACCGGCGTGAAGGTGACGGCGGGTTGCCGGGCCATGCGGCCGGCCGCTTTTTCAATGATGCTCACGGTGATCCCTGTACTTTCCCCGGCTCACGCTTGCCGGAACACGGTAAAAGCCAGCACGCCGCCATAGGCCGTGAACAGCGACGCCACGGCCACGCCGAACGCGTACAGCCGGCGCCGGCGACGCACTTTCTGCTGCTCCGTCCAGTTCATGCCGATGCTGCCCAGGATCGGCAGGCCCGTCGTCTCGCGCAGGCTGTGCTGGCTGAGGAAGGTGGGACGAATCTGGCTCAGCAGCAGCGCCGTGCCGAGGCCGGCCACCATGGCGACGGCCAGCACCAGCGAGTACAGGCGCGGCCGGTCCGGGCCGGCCGGCGTGCTGGGCACCGCCGGCGGGTCGATGACGCGGAACGTCATCATGTCGGTCGCCGTGGACAGGTCGCCGGACAGCTTGGCCGCCTCGCGCCGCTGCACCAGCTTCTCGTAGTTGTCCTTGTTGACGGCGTAGTCGCGGTTCAGCTGGGCCAGTTGCGCCTCCACTTCCGGGGCCTGGTTGCTTTGCGCCCGCATCGCCGCCAGCCGGCCGCTGTATTCACCCACGCGTGCCTTCAACGAGGCAATGCGCGCTTCCTCCACCGACAGCTGCACGTTCATCTGCTGCAACATCGGGCTGTAGTTGGCGCCCGGGTCGGTGCTGCGATTTTTCTTGGCCTCTTCCTTCTTGCGTGCTTCCAGCTGGCCGATCAGGCGCTTGGCCGAGACGATGTCTGGATGCTCTTCGGTAAATTGCAGGCGCAACTGGTCGAGCTGCTTCTGGATGGTGCTGATGCGCCCGTCGATCTCGGGGTTGACGATGGCTTTTTCGGCGGTTTCCGTGACCGGTGCCATGTCCTCGCCGGCGATCTGCCGCTTGATGGCGTTACGCGCCTGCTCAGCCTCCAGCAGCTCCAGCCGGGCCTGGTTTAATTTCTCGTTCAGTTCGCCATATGCCGACGTGTAATCGCTACCCTGGCGCGGCAGCATGCCCATGTGGCGGATCTTGAAATCCTTCAGCGCATTCTCGCCGGCGGCCAGCTTTTCCTCGTACATCCGGATCTGGTCGTCGATGAACTGCACGGCCTTTTCGGAGTCCTGCTTCTTGCCGCCGAAGCTGCCTTCGACAAAGATCGTCAGCAAGGACTGTACGATGTCCTTGCCCAGCTTGGGGTTCGGATTGCTGTAGGAGATCGTATAGATGTCGTCGCGCTCGGTGCCGATGACCTTGATGTCCTTCATCAGGTCATCGACGAGCTTTTCGTGCTCCTTGACGGAGCGGGTCTTGATGTCGAGGTCGACCATGCGGATCAGGCGCTCGACGTTCGGCCGGCTGATCAAGGTACGGCGCATGAATGTGACCTGCTGCTCCGTATTCGGCAGCGTCGTCATACTGGACAGCAATGGTTTCAGGATGCTCTGGGTATCGACATACACCCGCGCCGATGCCTGGTAGTCGTTCGGCATGCGATAGACGACGAACCAGCCCGTGATGGCAACCAGCCAGCTGATTGCCACCGCATACCAGCGGTACTTACCTATTGCCTTGAGGAAGGTCAAGAGCAATGCCATCAGTTCTGCCATCTTGTAAACTCGCCGTTAGGTAAGCTCTTCAGGACGTGAAACGGGACGACAGATGCCGGCCTGAATATTGCTTAAAATGCATCAAACGCAACTATCATACAGTAGAACCCGTTGCCGGTTGATATTAATTTTCTGTTTCTGTTGCAGACATGCCCACGTTACAAAGTTGTGACAGACAGTATTGAAGATTTCCGATTGCGAACAACCGCGGCGGTCTTTCCATTGAGCGCCGATCTGCTATCTTGAACCGATGAGCCGACTCTTCCGTATGTGCCGAGCGCTGCGCATTGGCGTCGCAACTTGCCTGACAGTTACATTGACCGGGCCGGTTGCGCAAGCCGCGCTGCCCGAAACGATCGCCGCCGTCAAGCCATCCGTCGTCGGCATCGGCACGATGCTGCGCACCCGCAGCCCGGCCATCGTCTTCGTGGCGACCGGGTTCGTGGTCGGTGACGGCCTCAGCGTGATCACCAATGCCCATGCCCTGCCCGACCTCGATGTCGCCAGCATGGAAGTGCTGGGCATCGTCATCGGTCACGGAAACCGGTTCGACTTCCGTCCCACGACCGTCGCCGCGGTCGACCGCGAGCACGACATCGCCCTGCTGCGCCTGTCCGGGACACCCCTGCCTCCGTTACGGCTGGATACGGCCGACAGCGCGGCGGAAGGCCAGGCACTGGCGTTCACCGGGTTCCCGCTGGGCATGGCGCTGGGCCTGACACCGGTCACCCACCGCGCCACGCTGTCCGCCATCACGCCCGTCATGCTGCCATCCGTCAGCGCGCGGCGGCTCGATGCGCGCGCCATCACGCAGTTGCAGCGCCAGCCCTTTGCCATCTTCCAGCTGGACGGAACCGCCTATCCGGGCAACAGCGGCAGTCCCGTCTACGATCCGGACAGCGGCCTCGTGTATGGCGTGCTCAACATGACGGCGCTGAAGGCCCAGAAGGAAGGCGCCCTCAGCAGCCCCAGCGGAATATCGTATGCCATCCCGGCGCGCTATGTGCAGCAGCTGTTGCAACAAAGTGCCATTACAAAATAAACACAATCCCGGGATTGCGGCCTGTTGCAACTCGTATAAAATAATCAGCTGACAATTACACAACAATAAGGTGGCGCGGGAAACCGTCGCGGCCGGAAGTGCCGTCCTGATCTGGAGATGCTCGTGAATCGACTGTACACGCTGGTCAAACGGCTCGCGCTCGGCGCGGCCATGCTGGGCGCCCTGGCGTTGTCCGGCTGCGCCTCGGCGCCGCCGCCGCTGGTCGATGCCGGCCCCATGACTCCCTCCGACTACTTGATCGGCCCCGGCGACAACGTCAACATCATCGTGTGGCGCAATCCGGAAGTGTCGCAAAGCGTGCCGGTACGGCCCGACGGCAAGATCACGACACCGCTGGTCGAAGACCTCGAAGCGGCCGGCAAGACACCGACGGCGCTGGCGCGCGACATCGAGAAGGCGCTGGCGAAATTCATTCAGCAGCCCGTCGTTACTGTCATCGTCACGGGCTTCACGGGCATCTACAGCGAACAGATCCGCGTGATCGGCCAGGCTGCGAGACCGCAGGCGTTGCCGTACCGGCGCGGCATGTCGCTGATGGACGTGCTGATCGCCGTGGGCGGTGTAACGGAATTCGCAGCCGGCAACAAGGCCACGGTGATCCGCACGGTGGACGGCAAGCAGCAGCAATTCCGCGTGCGCCTGAACGACCTGATCAAGGAAGGCGATATCTCGGCCAACGTGGCAATGCGCCCGGGTGACGTGCTGGTCGTGCCGGAGAGCTTCTTCTAGGGACTGTCGAAATTTCTTACAGCGCTTGCGCGGCATCAAGGCTCGCGCACCCACTGGTCTTACCTGCTTGTGATAAGTCATTGATTTGTAAAGTCAGCGCGGGACGTGGAAGATACGGGTACAGGATTTGCTTACTGTCCTTGTAGATTCCATGAAGGAAGCGCCCTCCTTCGCTCACTTTTAAGGAACCCGACGTGGCCACCGAACACCAGCCTGATGCCGACCCCGGGCCGACCGACCCGGCAACCCTGACGCCCCGCGGCGCGGCGCGGCGTCGCTTCACGCGCGCCGGCGTGGCGGCATCCGGCGTGCTGCTGACGCTGCAGAGCCAGCCCGGCATGGCAAGCGAGGTGTGCACCACGCCGTCCGGCTTCCTGTCCGGCGGCTTGCAGAGCTTCCGCGGTCCGAAACCCGTGTGTGGCGGCCGCAATGCGCGCTACTGGGCCAGCCACAGCTGGCCGACCGGCTGCAGCAAGGACGCCTTGTTTGCCCGGGTGTTCGCCTGCAATGCGACCGCGTCGAAAAGCTATGGCAGCGCGACCCAACTGGCCATCATCCAGGGCAAGTCGTGGGACACGAACAATATCGGCAAGCTGCTGATGGCCTGCTACCTGAACGTGCGTGCCGGCATCTCGACCTTCCAGACGGTGCCGATGCTGCAGAAGATCTGGTCCGAATACCAGAACAAGGGCTATTACACGCCGACCGCTGGCGTGCGCTGGAACGCCGCGCAGATCGCCAATTACCTGCAGCGCACGATGGAGTGATGGCCTTGCAGTGGCGTATCGTTCCTGGCCAGACGCTGCTGCACCGCGGCTGGGAGGACGGCTGCGTGCTCTACAACGATCTCTCCGGCGATACCCACTTGTTGACCGAGCATGCGATGCAGCTGCTGCTGGCCTTGCGCGACGGCGACATCGCGCCGGACGAACTGGCCGCGCCCGAGCTGGCCACCGTGCTGGAAACGCTGGCGGGGCTGGATCTGATCGAGCGATGCTGACGGTCGGTCAACTGTCCCGCGAGGAACTGGGCCGCCAGCTGGCCGGAGCCGGCCTGCGCCTGGGCACGGGCCGCTTCACGACGTGCCTGCGCTCTGCCATTCCCAGCGTGGCGGACGGCATCCACCTGCTGTATGCCGACTATCCGCTGCGGCCCGCCGATGGCTTCGCCGACTTTCACCTGCAATTGACCCGGCCACGCACCCTGCGCCGCTGGCTGGGGCCGCAAGTCACCTTGCTGTACGACGGCCGCTCGCTGTTCAAGCCGCTGCCGCTGGACCAGGCGTTTCCCATGTTCGAATGGGGCTTGAACTGGTGCGTATCGAGCCGTGCCAACCGCTACCTGATCGTGCACGCGGCCGTCATCGAAAAAGGTGGCCGTGCCGCGATCCTGCCGGCCCCGCCCGGCTCCGGCAAGAGCACTCTGTGTGCAGCCCTGGTCGGTCGCGCCGGCTGGCGCCTGCTGTCCGACGAGCTCACCCTGCTGCGCCTGGAGGACGGCCAGCTCGTGCCGTTGCCCCGGCCCATCAGCCTGAAGAACGGCTCGATCGACGTCATCCGGGCGTACCTGCCGGACAGCGTGATGAGCCATCCCGTCACGGACACCGTCAAGGGCACGGTCGCGCACGTCAGGGCGCCCGCCGCCAGCGTCGCGCGCGCAACGGAAACGGCACGCCCGGCCTGGGTCGTGTTTCCCCGCTACGAAGCAGGCGCGCCCTTGCAGGCGGTGCCGCTGGCCAAGGCCGAGACGTTCATGCAACTGGCCGGCAACTGCTTCAACTACAGCCTGCTGGGCGCCGACGGCTTCACGGCGCTGGCCGGGCTAGTGGAGCAGAGCGCCGGACTGCGCTTCAGCTACAGCGTGCTGGACGAGGCCCTGGCCTATTTCGACGCGCTGGCGGCATCCCGATGAGCACGCTGGCTCCGCTGCTGCTGCACGCCCTGCGCGCACCCGCCGCCACCGTGGCGCTGGGCGAGGCCGACTGGGACCTGCTGCTGCGCCAGGCTACCGCGGCCAACCTGCTGGCCACCCTCGGGTATATCCTGGAGGAACACGGCGTATTGGCGGGCATCCCCGCCCCGGCGCGCGAGCAATTGGCGTGGGCCCAGGTGCTGGCGCGGCGCCACCGCCAGGCCGTACGCTGGGAGATCCGGCTGGTACGGCAGGCATTGCGCGAGTCGGGTCTGCCGACGATCCTGCTGAAGGGCGCGGCCTATTGCGCGGCCGGCCTGCCGTCCGCCCAGGGCCGGCTGTTTTCCGACATCGACATCCTGGTACCGGAGGAGCGGCTGCCCGAAGCGGAAGCGGCGCTGATGCTGGCCGGCTGGGCCGGCACGCACCACGACGCCTACGACCAGCGCTACTACCGCGAGTGGATGCACGAGCTGCCGCCGATGCAGCACACGCGGCGCGAATCGATGATCGACGTGCATCACGCGATCCTGCCGCGCACGGCGGCGGCCCGGCCCGACTCGGCGCTGTTGCGCGCGGCGGCCGTGGCCGTGGCGGAGGACCCGACGCTGCGCGTGCTGGCCCCGGTGGACATGGTGCTGCACAGCGCCGTCCACCTGTTTACGGATGGCGAGTTCAACAACGGCCTGCGCGACCTGGTGGACCTGCAGCGGCTGCTGGCGCACTTCGGCGGCGACGCGCGTTTCTGGGCCCGGCTGGTGCCACGCGCGCACGAGCTGGAGCTGGCCCGGCCGCTGTTCTATGCGCTGCGCTACACGACCATGTTGCTGGGCACCGAAGTGCCGGCCGTCGTGGTTGCCGCGATCGCGCCAGCCGCGCCGCCCCGCTGGCAACTGCGCCTAATGGATGCGCTGTTGCGCCGCGCCCTGCTGCCCCGGCACGACAGTTGCGGCGACTGGTTCAGCGCCACAGCGCGCGGCCTGCTGTACCTGCGTGCCAACTGGTTGCGCATGCCGCCATTCTTGCTGGCCCGCCATCTGTTCCATAAAGCCTTTTTGTCCCCGCGCAAAGCCCGGCAAGAAGCCGCCTGAGCTGGCGAGAACGCTCACTACAATGAAACTGCCGGGCAGCCCCCGGCAGCTCGAAAGGTCGATGTCATGCGTCCCGTTGCCCATTTGCCCCGTATTGCGTTGCTGTGCATGGCATTGGCCGCCGTGCCGGCGCGGGCGCAAACCGCGGCGGACCTGATCGCCGATGCCGTGCAGTACGAACACGGCGAAGGCGTGCCGCGTGACTTGCACCGGGCCGTGGCGCTGTATTGCCGGGCAGCCGTGCTGGGTGCGGCCGACGCACAGTATGCGCTGGGCTGGATGGCCGCCAATGGCCGCGGCATGCCGCGCGACGACGGCGCCGCCTGGCGCCTGTTCGCGCTGGCCGCCGAGCAGGGCCACGCGCAGGCCGGCCATCTGCTGGCGTTGCTGCCGGCTCGGCCGGACGCCGTTCTGCCCGCCTGCCTGACGCCGCCGGCCGCCGTTGCGCCAGCCGCGCCGGACATCGGCCTGATCCCGCCGCCCGAACCGGCATATCCGGCCGGCAGCACGCCCGTGCGCCGGCTGGTCGACCGCCTGGCGCCGCAGTATGGTGTCGATCCGCGGCTGGCGATGGCCGTCATTGCCGTCGAGTCCGGTTTTCGGCCCGATGCGGTCTCGCCGCGCAACGCGCAGGGCCTGATGCAGCTGATTCCCGCCACCGCCCAGCGCTTTCGGGTGCGCAATTCCTTCGACCCGGAAGCGAACGTGCGCGGCGGCCTGGCCTACCTGCGCTGGCTGCTGATGCGCTTCAACGGGGAGGTGCAACTGGTCGCGGCCGCCTACAACGCAGGCGAAGGCGCGGTCGAGCGCCATGGCGGGGTGCCGCCTTATCGGGAGACGCAGGCTTACGTGCAGCGCATCGCGGCGCTGTATCGGCAGGCGTGGCATGCGCTGCCGGTGCCCAAAAAAAACGCCCGGCAAGCCGGGCGCTCTTCATTCGGCCAATGATGCTCAGGCCATGCGACGACGCAGCCCAGCCAGGCCAACCAGCCCCAGGCCCACCAGGGCCAGCGAGCCAGGTTCCGGTACGCGGATCGCGCGGATCGGGTCGTTGATGAAGCCGGTGAAGCAGGTGGCCGGATTGCCCGGGCTGCCCAGCACTTCTTCGTCGGTGCAAACGCCCGAGCCTTGCGAGGCGCCGTTCGTGCTCAGCGTGAACTTGCCGTCCAGGTCGTGACCGAACAGGCCGTTCGAATCCCACTGGGCCGCAGCGGTGCCACCGGTCACGTCAGCAAAGAACTGCCCCGTGCCGGCCGCCGGCAGCGTGGCGGAAGTGACGACCTGCACCAGCGTTGCCAGCGTTTCGTCGGCACCAGGGTTGATGCCGCCGGCCACATTGGTGGTCTGCTTGCCGGTGCCGAATTCCACGGTCAGGTAGGCCGGGCCCAGGCCGGACAGCAGCGAGTGCATGTTGTAGCCCGTGCGATCGCCCACTTGCGCGTTGAAATCGCTCGTCAGTTCCAGGATGTTGACGTTGCTGCGGTAGATATCCAGGTGGATCTTGCCGTCGCCGGCGCCGCCGGTTGCGCCGACGTTGTACAGGTCCAGCGAGCCCGTCGAGTTGTTGACGATGTTCTGGTCGGCGATACCGTAGATCATGTAGTACAGGTAGCTGCCGTCGCTGACGCCCATGTTCCAGGCCTGGCCACCGGTGCCGGTGATCTGCGTGATGCTGCCAACGCCCCAGGTCGACTCGTTGGTGCCGGCGAAGGTGTTGGCTTCGGTCGTCAAGCCCTGCAGCTTGATGTTCATATTCCCCGTCAGCGAATCCAGCGGCGTTGCGGAAGCGCTCAGCGCCGCGAGTCCGAGAGATGCTGCCAGAATCATTTTTTTGATAGACATTGTCGATCTCCAATCGTTGAGTGGCGCTTCGTTTGTGTAGCGTCTGCTTCGTTAAAGCAATCGCTATGCCAGTCACTGTTCAATCAGAAATTTCCTATCCAAATCAAAGACATGTTTAACGCTGACCAGCTGCCCATTGTTTGCGCCGGCGCAGGGTGTAAAGTTTTCCGACACCCTACGCAACGGGGGTGTTGCTGTGAATTATGATTTATTACAATGGAGAGAGTTCAGTGGCCAAAACAAGTGCATTACGCCATTGAAGCCACACTTGTGGGAATTCTCCGAATATGGACTGTAAAGATTGCCGACAAATTTCTCGGAATGCTTTATTCTAGGAAAAAATAGACCAGGAGGAGATCCGATGGCTACGGCATTTAATTACGACACCTTTGTAACCCGCAACGAAGGATATGTCAGCCCAGCAACCCAGGCACGCATCCGCGAGACGAGTTTATTGATTGCAGGGAATGGATTGGGCAGCTCGACGGCCATTTGCGCGGCGCGCATGGGCTTTCGCAAGTTCGTGCTGATCGACGGCGACACGGTCGACGCGCACAACCTGAACCGCCAGTTCTTCGACTTCGACGATATCGGCACCCCCAAGGCGGAGGCGCTGAAAAAGCACATCCTGCGCATCAATCCGGAAGCGGAAGTCGAGGCGATCGTCGCCAACCTCGACAAGGCCAATGCGGCCGAGCTGGTCGGCAAGGTCGACATCATCTTCGACACGATCGATTTCCTCGACCTGGAAGCCATCCTCAGCCTGCACACGGCCGCGAAGGGGCTGCAGCGCCCGATCTTCACGGCGCTGTCGATCGGCCAGGGGGCCGGCGTGCTGTATTTCCCGGCCGACGCCAGCGGCTCGCTGACGGAAATCATCGCGCACGACGTGGCGCAGGCGACGACGGAAGGCGACGCCAGCTACTCGAACGTGTTCGGCAAGATCATGGCCCGGATCGGGGCGCACCTGGACCCCCAAGTGGTGGAACAGGTGCGCCGGGCGCTGACGATCATGGAAGACGGCCGGCCCTGCCCCGCCTCCCAGCTGGCCGTCGGCAGCTTTACGGTGGCCGCGCTGGCCGTGTCGATGATGACGGACCTGCTGGCCGGGCTGCCCGTGCCGCAGTCGCCGCACATCGTCGTGCACAGCTTCCGCAACCACGTGACCAAGCTGATCGATATCAGCAAAGATGTGCCGGCCTGAGCACGGCTTACACCGTTCGCACGAACGGCTTTTCCATGAACCAGGCCGCCAGCGCCGGGTTGGCCTCGGTCAGCCGGCGCTCCAGTGCCCGCAAATCCAGCAAGCACGGCGTGACGGCGCCGTAATAGTCGCTTTGCGGACCGATGGCCTGGAAGGCAAAGCCCAGCCGTTGCAAAGAGCGGGCCAGCGAGCGCTCCATCGCCGCATACCAGTAGCGGATGCCGCTTTGCAGGCTGTGCCGGTACATCTCGCGATACAGGCCGAACAGCAGCATCGGCGAATCGCGTTCCTCGCCCCGGCGGTCTTCGCCGCTGCGCCAGTGCTCGTTGCCGGGCCGGCTGGGCGGCGCGTCCGTCCCGCGGCCGGGCACGCCCTGCAGCGAGTCGGCGCGACGGCGGCGGTGCCCCTTGCGCACGACCAGCCGCGAGATCTCGGCCGATTCCTCGGCCGGCGGCAGTTGGTAACCCTCGAATGGCTGGCAATGCCGCTGGAACGGGTAGCAGTCACCGTTCTTCGGCTGGACCAGGCGCACGGCGCCCACCAGGCGGTCCTCGGCCGTATAGGCCGCGAAATGCGTGGCCTGGCCGTCGTAATGGTCATGCTCGAGCCCTTCCCCGTACGCATCCGGGTGCAGGAATGCACACTCGAGGCAGTACACCTCATAGCGCAGCCGCGAGATATCGGGCGGCACGCCGTTCAGGGCGCCGCCGCAATAGGTGCGAAATACCTGCGGGGCATGGGAAAAATCAAAGCTGGTCGGGGTGGCGCTGCGGGGCTCTGGGGAGCGAACCGGCAGACGCGACAAATTTTGGGTGGCTATCATTCCTCACTCTTCAGGCGATGTGCCCCTCGAGGTCTGCTTATTTCCCCCGAGGCGCACCGATCAACGTACTGACGACCAGGGTTTTCATCTTGACCCACAGCGGAATCGGCTCGTCGTCAAACCACGCGGCCAAAAAAGGATTCTCACTGTGCAACCTGGCGCTCAGCTCATCCAGGTCGACGATATGGGGCGTTACTGGCCCGTAATAATCTGTCGCCGGCCCGATGGGCACAAACTTGAAGCCCATCCTGTCCAGGGACCGGGCCAGCGAGCGTTCCATGGCTGCATACCAGTAACGGATACCGTTACGGCGACTGTGCCGGTACATTTCCTTGTACAGGCCCAGTAGTAGCAGTGGACTGTTGCCGCGCTGCTCGCGTAAGCGCGGCGATGGCGTGGCGCTGCCTCCTTGCACGAACTCCCTGGATACCCCTTCCATGGAATCGCCGCGGCGGCGCCGGTACGTCTTACGAACCACCAAGCGGGAAATCTCCCCAGCTTTCTCGCGTGGTGGAAAGCGAAAATCATCAAAGACCGTGCAGTGGCTTTCGAACGGATACAGCATGTGTTCGGCCGGCTGCACGAGGCGGACAGTTCCTATGATCTCGCGTTCGTCATTAAAAGCAGCAAAGTGAGCAGAGTAGCGATCGTACTCGTCTGTTTCGAGTTGATCTTTGTATTCTTCACAGTCAAGAAAGTTACGTTCCACACAGTACACCTCATACCGCAGGCGTTGTATCTGGCGCATCAGCTCACCCTCGTACTCATCGGCGGGAACCTGGACAAACTGAAAATACGGAATCAGAATGTCGCGTTTGCCGAGCAGCCGGTCGGTGAGCAATCGGAATGAGCTGTAGCGGCTTGCCGAATGCACCATGTGGGCGTTTCTTTCACGCTTTAGTGAAGACAATATTGCAGAGATTAACCTATTTTTAAGTAAAAATCTGCTAAAAAATGTTATACCTTGAAAATATCTGATTTCCTACGATACACGGAAATTGCCTAATCGCAGTT
Source organism: [Empedobacter] haloabium (assembly GCA_008011715.2). Taxonomy (NCBI): domain Bacteria; kingdom Pseudomonadati; phylum Pseudomonadota; class Betaproteobacteria; order Burkholderiales; family Oxalobacteraceae; species [Empedobacter] haloabium. Next base: position 6,433,461 of record CP136508.1, on the reverse strand, counting down.
TGATTTTCCGCAATATCAATCAAAGTAGTTTCATTAAAGAACGAGCTTCTTCCTGTTGGGCATTGAATTTACCCTTCGTTAAATACTCGAGTTCCTTGCGCGCGTTGGTTTTATCCCCGGCCTTATGAAAGCCCTGGGCCAGATGCAGGCGGATATCGCCCGCGTCCGGCGCCAGCTTGGCCGCCTCCTGCAGCAGCGGCAAGCCGCGGGCGGTGTTGCCCTGCTCCACCAGCAGCCAGCCCAAGGTATCCATCACCATCGGATTCTTGCCGGCCAGCTGGTAGGCTTTCTCGGCCGTCGGCAATGCGCGCGCGTCTTTTTCCTGCTGGTAGGCCCAGGCCAGGTTGTTCAGGGCCACCAGGTTGTCCGGCACCTTCTTCAGCACCGCTTCCAATTCCGTGATCGCCTGCCGGTATTGCTTCGCGGCGATATGGTTTTCGGCCGCGAACATGGCCGACAGCGGCTCGTCCGGGTGCCGGCGGCGCCATTCGGCCACGCGGCGGTCGGCCTCGGCCGACTTGCCGCCCGCTTGCAAGGCCTTGCCCACCTTCATCAACATGGTGGCGGTCGGCGCAATGGCAAAGGCCGCCTCATACGGCTTCAGCGCCTGGGCCGGCTTGTTTTGCTGCATCCACAGATCGCCTTCCAGCAGCTGCCCAACGGGCGATTGCGGGAAACGCTGCTGGACCTGGCGCACGGTGGCCAGCGCCGCGTCGTAATTGCGCTGGCCGGCGGCCAGCTCGGCCTGGGCCAGGTAGGCCTGCATGAAGCCGGGCTCGACGGCGATAGCCTTCTTCAGCGCTTCGCCGGCGGCGGCCGGGTTCTTGCGCTGCATCTCCGCCGTGGCCAGGCGCAGATGGGCCGCGCCCGACTTCGGTTCGACGCTGACCAGCTTGCTGAACGTCTCGATGGCGCCCGGCACATCCTTGTTGGCCAGCTGGGCCCGTCCTTGCACGTCCAGCAGCTGCGGATTGGCCGGATTGGCCAGCGCATGCTTGCCCAGCAAGGTCAGCGCCTTTTGCGGCGTGCCCAGGTTGACGTAGTGCTCACTCAACTTCAGCGCGGGTGCCAGCGCGTCCGGCTGGCCCGCCACGGCCTTTTCCAGCCAGGCGGTCGCCTTGGGCTTGTCGCCTTCGGTCAGCGCGATTTCCGCCAGCGCAGCCATGGCCTCGGCGTTCTTGTCGTCCTTCTGCAGGATGGTCTCGAAACGCTGCTTGGCGGCGGCCGGGTTCTTGTCCTGCAGGTCGAGCTGGGCCAGATTCGCGGCGGCGGGGAAATAGGTCGCGTCGGCGGCCAGGGCGGCGCCGAAGCTGGCGCGGGCCGCCTTGACGTCCTTCTTGCCCAGGTAGGCCCCACCTTTCAGGTTGTGCAGCACCGGCGAATTCGGATGGGCCTTTTCCAGCAGCGCGATGCTGGCCAAGGCCTTGTCGTAGTCGCCCGTGCTGGTCTGCACGCGCACCAGCGTGGCGCCGGCGTCGAGCGAGGCCGGCGCCAGCTTCATGGCCGTTTCCAGCTCGGCCGCGCCGCCGGCGCGGTCGCCCTGCGCCAGCTTGGCCAGGCCCAGCGCCACGTGCACGGAACCCCGTTTCGGATCCTGCGCGATAGCCTGTTCGAAATACTTGCTGGCCTTGGCAGGCTGCTGCAGCAGCATGGCCGCTTCGCCCGCCAGTTCGAGCACGGACGCGTCCGCCTTGCCGTCCTTCAGCACGGGTGCCAGGAACGTTTCGGCCTCGGCTGGCTGGCGCGCCTTCAACAGCGTGCTGACCAGCATCTTGCGCGCGTACACATTGGTCGGGTTCCATTCGACATATTTGCGCAGGTGTTTTTCGGCCTGCTCCAGCTGGCCCAGGTTCAGCGCCACGGCACCGGACAGCAGCACGCTGGGCATGTGGTTCGGCGCCGCCTGCATGACCTTCAGCAGGTTGGTCTGCGCATCCTTCATCTTGTCGCGCGAGAAGTCGAGCAGCGCCTGGTTATAGGCAATCAGGCCGCCGTTGGCGCCGTTCTGGCGGGCGGCGTCGATGTCGGCCTGCGCCGCGTCGTACTTGCCGGCGGCGATGTTCAGTTCGGCCTGCTCCAGGTGCGCCGTACGGTGTCCCGGTTTCAGCTTCAGCACCTGCTGGTAGGCGGCCATTGCCTCCTGCGGCTTGTTCTGCGCGCGCTGCAGGTCGCCCTTCAGCTGCCAGGCGTGGACGTTCTTGCCGTCCGCCGCGATGGCCCGGTCGACCAGCTGCTGGGCCAGCGTCCAGTCCTTCTGCATCGCGGCGTAGCGCGACAGCCCGGCCAGTGCGTCGGCGTGCCGGGCCTGTTTGGCCAGCGCGGCGTCGAAGGCGCCTTTCGCTTCCTCGCCCTTGCCCAGGCCCAGATAGGCACTGCCGCGCAGCGCCAGCACGTCGGCGGTCTGGGTCACCTTCTCGGTCGCGTCCAACAGGTCCTGGTACTTGCCCTGCTGGGCCAGCGCACGCGCCAGCACGGGCGTCGTCTTCGCTTCGTCGACCTTCAGCGCAATGGCGCGGCGCACTTCCTTGTCCGCCGTCAGCGGGTCGTCCATCTCCAGCGACAGCTGCGCCAGCAGCAGGCGCGCCTCGGCGTCGTCCGGGTTCTTTTCCAGGGCATTCTTGAGCTGGATGACGGCCGCCTTGTTGTCGCCCTTCTGCTGGTACTGCCTGGCCTCGGCCAGGAAGGACTCGGCCGAGTCGGACTTGCAGCCGGTCAGGGAAGCGGCCAGCAGCGCGGCGCTGGCGACGGCCGCGGCGGCCTGGGACAGTCGAATGGACATGGAATCACCCGTTAAAAAATTAACAATAAGATAGTGACATGCCGCGACGTGCGGATCAATAGCCGGGGCCGCCTTGACGCAGAAACAACGCTCGTCAGGCGTTGCCGTCGAGCCGGCGCAGCACGCGCCGGTGGGGCAGCCACAACAGTGCCCGCAGCCAGCGCAGCGGCAACGCCGCACGCCGCGCCAGTTGCGGCCGGCCATGGCGGCGGCGCAGGAAGTCCTCCACGCCCAGCAGCGCCGCTTCCGCGTGCTGCGGATAGCCGCGGTAGCGCAGCCGGTTGACGTCGTACAGCGCCCGGTCCAGCAGCTTCAACCCCAGCGCGCGGCGGTGCGCGGCCGGCGTGCTGCCGTGCCAGAAGATCAGGTGGTTGCGGGCCATCAGGTAGAAGTAATACGGCGGCCGGTCCGTCTCGCGCTTGGGCATCGCGTGCAGCACGCGGGCGTCGTAGGCGACGGCACTGTGCCAGCCGGCGGCGGCCAGGCGGGCGCACAATTCGTCGTCCTCGTAGTAGGCAAACATGCGTTCGTCCAGCGCACCCGCCGTGCGCAGCGCGTCCAGGCGCAGCAGCATCGCCGTGCCGGGCACCCACTGTTGTGCCAGGCGCGCGGGCGCCAGCCGCCGGGCTTCGTCGACGTCGCGCGCGCGCCGCGTCGTGCCCGAGGGCCAGTCATGGAAGTTCCCGCAGAAGTAGATTTTTTCGGGCTGGTCCAGGATCGCCAGCAGCGGCGACGCGGCGCCGCAGCGCGGATCGGCCACCATCAACGCCAGCAGGCGCGCCAGCACGTGTTCGTCGCCCATGACGGCGTCATTGTTGACCAGCCAGAGGAAGTCGTACCCTTGCGCCAGCGCGTCCGCGACGGCCAGGTTGTGGCCACCCGCGAAGCCGTGGTTGACGCTCTCGCGCCGCAGCCGCACCGGCAGCCCCGCCAGGCCGTCGCCCAGCGCCTGCGCGTCGGCCGCTGCCGAGCCGTTGTCGATGACAAGGATGTCGGCGCGGGCGCCCTCCGGCAACTGCTGGCGCAGCAGGTCGCGCACGCACTCGACCGTCTGCGCGGCGCCGTTCCAGTTCAGGATGCTGACGAGGACACGCATCATGCCGCCCGCTTGCGCTGCAAGACCAGCCCGACGGCCAAGGGCACGAAGAACAGCACGCTCTGCGCATCGACTTTCAGCTGCTTGAGCAGCACGGCCATGAATGGCTTGCGGTGCGCCACGCGATGGACGACGTCCGCGACGAAGCTGCGCCGCAGCTGCTGCACGGCGCGGCGGTTGTCCTCGGCCTGCTGCACCGTCAGCGGATACAGCCGGGCGATCGCCTTCTTGTACTTCATCTCGTAATGCAGGCGGATCAGCGATTTCTCCGTGCCCCAGCCGGAGCCGGCAAAGATGTTCACCCCTGGGCCGTACACGACCTCGCGCGCCGACGAGAACGCGATGCGGTCCGTCATGCGCGCCAGGTCGAGCCAGAACAGGTAGTCCTCGCCCGCGTACACGAACTCCTCGCGAAAGCGCAGGCTGCGGAAGGACGCGTAGCGGTACACCACCGTCGACGTGCCGATCACGTTGCCGCCCAGGATCTGGCCCTGCATGTCGGCCTGGTAGCGGTGCAGCTGCGTCTCGCCCGGCAGCAGCGCGTGACGCGCAGGGTCGATGCGGCCGGCGCGCTCGAACGCGCTGACGCTCTGGTGCAACTGGTAGAAATCGGAAAAATAAAAATCGTGACCGGCGCGCAGCGCCCGCAGGGCGTGGGCGATGTGGTCCGGCGCCCAGGTGTCGTCCGAATCGATGAAGGCGACGTATTCGGTGCCTGGTGCCACGTTGTCCAGCGCCTTGTTGCGCGCCGCGGCCGGGCCGCCGTTGCGCTGTTCGACGATGCGCACGCGTGCCTGCTGCTGTGCCGGCAGTGTCGCCACCTCGGCGCGCGCCGGCACCGGCGATTCGTCGTCGACGACGATGATGTCGATCGGTTCGTCGGTCCGTTGCGCCAGCACCGAGGCCAGCGCACGGGCCAGGATGCCGGGCTGGCGCTGGAAGTACGGGATGACGACGGCGACGCTCACCGCAGCGCCTCGCGCTGGCGGAACCACTGCTCCAGCATCATCAAGACCCACACCATGGTGCCGTGGTAGCCCGCGTGTTCGGTCAGGTGCTGGCCCGTTAATTGTTCAATAAAGGCGCCGCGCACGATGCCACGCTTTTTCAGGTCGTGCAGGCTGTCGCTGGCCAGCTGCTGCAACGCCTTGTGCCGCTGCAGCCAGACGCCGAACGGCAGCCCGAAGCCGTGCTTCTGCTTGGTGATGATCTCCATCGGCAGGAAGCCTTTCAAGGCCTCCTTGAAGAACCAGCGCAGCTGGGTGCCGTTCAGCTTCTGCTGCGGCGTCAGGCCAGCCGAGAACTGGACCATGGCGTCGTTCAGGAACGGGAACGCCACCTCGACGCCGGCCAGCTCGCAGGCCTTCATGACCTTCGGCAGGTCGTTGTCGGCCAACGTCACCTTCAGGTCCAGCGCCAGCATGCGGTTGATCAGGCTTTTTGCCTCGCTGCGGCCGTACGTGCGCGCCAGCGACGCGAGCGGCTGGCCGATGTCGGCGCCGGCCAGGAAGTCGTCGGTAAACACCTGCTGCGGGCCGTAGCGGCCCAGCAGGTTGTAGGTTTCCAGGCGCGCCGGCATCGCCACCGAGGCCTGCTCGATATAGCTGCGCGCCTTGCGCAGCAGCCGCACCCGCTCGCCGCCGGGGAAGTTGAACACGGCCGGCTCCAGCAGCGCCTTGCGGAACAGCTGCGGCACCCGTTCGTACAGCGCGAACACGTGCTGCTTGGCATAGCGCTCGTTGCCGCCAAAGAGTTCATCGCCACCGTCGCCGCCCAGCATGCGCGTGACGCCGTCGGCGCGGGCCATGCGCGCGCAGTAGAAGGCCGGAACGGCCGACGCGTTGCCGAACGGCTGGTCGCACACGGCGGCCACCTGCGGGATGGCGGCGACTACGTCGTCGGGCGTCACGTAGTACTCATGATGCTTGGTGCCGAAATGGCGCGAGGCGATGCGCGCGTATTCCATCTCGTCGTAGCCTTGCGCCTCGAAGCCGATCGAGTAGGTGTCGGCACCCGCGCCGTTGACGTCGCACAGGATGCCGGCGATCGTCGAGCTGTCGGTGCCGCCGCTGAGGAAGGCGCCGATCTTGGCGCCCGCGCTGGCCTGGCGCACGCTGCTGCGCAGGTGCGCCAGGAAGTCGTCGCGCAGGTCCTCGAAGGAGCGCTTGCCATCTTCGTGGAACGCGATCTGCCAGTAAGGCCGCGTTTCGACCCGGCCCTGGCGGTAGTGCAGGAATTCGCCCGGCAGCAGGCGTTGCTGGTCCTGGTACGCGGTGCCGGGGCTGGGCACCATGTGGAAGTAGACGTAGTTGTACAGGCCCTGCGCATCGACCTCGGCGCGCGCCAGCGGGTGGCGGTTCAGCGCATCGGCGGAGGAGGCGAACAGCAGTGTCTCACCGGCCAGCTGCCACGTCAGCGGATGGATGCCAAGGCGGTCGACGGCCAGCACGGCTTCGCCGCGGTGCTCGTCCAGGATGCACAGGGCGAACGGGCCGCCCAGCGCGGCGCACAGCTGCTCGGCGCCCATGCGGCCATCGTGCCAGTGCGCCGCCAGCGTGGCGGCGACGCCATTGGACGCGGCCTGACGCGCCAGGTCGGGCGTCGTCAAGACGGGGTGGCCCCACAGCGCGACCATCAGGCCGTCGCGCCGGTGCACGTCGGCGCTGCCGGAGCGCGCCGCCACGGCCACGCCGGCCAAGTGGCCGTGCATGCTCTCGATCGGTGTGCCGTCGAAGCGCGCCAGCGGCGCCGCCATCCTGTCGATCACGCCGGGGTCGGCGACGCCGTGACCCAACCATCCGCATAGTCCGCCCATCGTCCACCCCTTGTAGTTTTTCTAGACTGTCACACCAGGATTTCCAGCGCCGCCGGATGGCTGAGGAAGCCGGCCGGGCTGGCTGTCATGCCGTAGGCGCCGGACTGCAGCACCGCGACCAGGTCGCCCGGCTCGGCCCGGGCCAGTTCCATCTGGTCGGCCAGCAGGTCCAGCGGGGTGCACAGCGGTCCCACGACGGAGGCCTTTTCGCGCGCGCCGCCGTGGACGCGGTTGCCGATCACGACCGGATAATTCTTGCGAATCACCTGGCCGAAATTGCCGGAGGCAGACAGGTGATGATGCAGCCCGCCATCCGTGACGAGGTACACGTGGCCGCGCGACTCCTTGCGGTCCACCACGCGGCAGACGTAGACGCCGGCCTCGCCGACCAGGTAGCGCCCCAGTTCGATGACGACCTGGGCGCACTGCAGTTGCGGACGCACCTCGTCCAGGATGCGGGCGAGGTTGGCGCCCACGACAGGCAAGTCCAGCCGCTCCTCGCCGGGGAAGTAGGGAATGCCGAAGCCGCCGCCGATGTTCAGGATACGCGGCGGGCGGGGCGCGTCGGCCGCCAGGCGCAACGCCAGCGCGAACGTTTTCTCGTGCGCTTCCTGCAGCGCCGCCACTTTCAGATTCTGCGACCCGCTGAAGATGTGAAAGCCGTGGAAATCCAGCCCCAGCTCGCCGATCCGGCGCAGCAGCGCGGGCACGCGCTCGGCATCGACACCGAACTGCTTGGGACCGCCGCCCATCTTCATGCCGGACGATTTCAGTTCGAAATCCGGATTGACGCGCACGTTGACCTGCGGCGCGATGCCGAGCCGTTCCCCGATGACGGCGGCGCGTTCCATCTCGCCTTCCGACTCCAGGTTCAGCACGATGCCGGCCGCGATCGCGCACGCCAGGTCGGCGTCGCTCTTGCCGGGTCCCGCAAAGCTGATATGGCCGGGCGCCATCGGCGTATCGAGGGCCACGCGCAGTTCGCCGCCGGAGGCCACGTCGATGCCGTCGACCAGGGTCGCCAGGTGCTGCACGACGGCGGGCATCGGATTGGCTTTCATCGCATAGTGCAGGTGCACGTCGGCCGGCAGCGCGCGGCGCAACTCGGCCACGCGCGCCGTGATGGCGGCGCGGTCGTAGGCGTAGAACGGCGTCTGCCCCACGCGCTGGGCCAGGCGGGTCAGCGGCACGCCCCCCACCAGCAGGCAGTCGTGCGCGACCGCGAACTGCGTCAGCGGCGCGTGCTGTGGCGGCAGCTTGGGTGCGGGCGCGTTCATGGCGTCTCCACGAACACGTCGGCATACTGGGTCGACAGCAGCTTGCGGTCGATCTTGCCGTTCGGATTACGGGGCAGGCTGGCGTCGGCGATGATCACCTTTTGCGGCAGCATATAGGCCGGCAGGTGCGGCTTGCACGCCGCCAGCAGGTCGGACGCCGTCAGCGCCGTGCCTTCGCGCGGACAGGCGATGACGACGATGGCCTGGCCCAGCGTCGGGTGGCTGACGCCCAGCGCGGCCGCCTCGGCCACCTGCTCGCGTGCATAGACCACCTCCTCCACCTCGGTCGGGCTGACGCGGTAGCCGGAGGTCTTGATCATCTCGTCGTTGCGGCTGATGAAGTACAGGAAGCCTTCCTCGTCCTTGCGCACCGTGTCGCCGGACCACACGGCCAGCTCCGTCAGCGGCAGGCCGTACTGGCGCGACACGATCGGCTTGAAGCGCTCGGCCGTCTTGGCCGGATCGTTCCAGTAGCCCAGCGAGACCAGCGCGCCACGGTGTACCAGCTCGCCCGGCTCGCCGGCCGCGCATTCGCTGCCATCCGGGCGCAGCACCATGACTTCCGCGTTCGGGATCGCCTTGCCCATCGAGTCGGGCCGGCGCTCCAGTTCCTCCGGCGGCAGGTAGGTGGAGCGGAACGCCTCGGTCAGGCCGTACATCAGGAACGGCCGCGCGTTGGGCAGTGCGCGCCGCAATGCGTCCAGCGTGGGGCGCTGCATGGCGCCGCCGGAATTGGTCAGATAGCGCAGCGTGCAGTCGGCCGGCCAGTTCAATGGCGCCAGCTGGATCCACAGCGGCGGCACCGCCGCCAGGCCCGTGATGCGTTCGGCCACCACGGCGTTCAGCACGTCGCGCGGCAGCAGGTGGTTGATCAGCACCGCCGTCGCGCCCACCGAAAACGCCGTCGTCAGCTGTGACAGGCCATAGTCGAAGCTGAGCGGCAGCACGGCCAGGATGCGGTCTTCCGGCGTGTTGTCCAGGTAGCTGGCGACGCTGTTGGCGCCGGCCACCATGTTCCGGTGCGACAGCACCACGCCTTTCGGCTTGCCGGTGCTGCCCGAGGTGTACAGGATCGCGGCCATGTCGCCGTCGATGGCGCGGTGGGGGGCGCGCGTGTTGCGCTCGGCCAGCGCCAGCGTGTCGTCCCACGACAGTACCTCGACGCCATGCAGCGCCGGCAGCTCGCCGTTGGCGCCGACCGCGATGACGAGACGCAGGTCGCGGCACTCCGGCAGCACGGCCAGCAGCAGCTTGAGGCGGTCGGCCGTCGTCACCAGCACGCGCACATTGCAGTCGGCCAGGATGTAGGCGACCTGTTCGGGCTTCAGCAAGGGATTGACGGGGACGAACACGCCGCCGGCGGCGGCGGCGCCAAACATCGCGGCCACGTTCTCGACGTTCTTTTCCATGTAGACGGCCACGCGCTCGGACCGTTCCAGGCCGCTGGCAAGCAACGCGCCGGCAGCCTGGCCGACCAGGCGCGCCAGCGCGGCATAGTCGAGCCGGCGCGTGCCATGGACGAGGGCCTCGGCAGCGGGGGTCCGGCGTGCCGAACGGTAGACGAATTCGTGTATCAGGTCGCTCATGTCCATGTCCTGCAAAACGGGGCCGGTACGGCCGGGGGCTACGGCCGGATATTAACATTTTACAACTTATCAATTTCTGTTTTTTGGCAAGGCCAGAGCGGAAAACCAGGCCGGATATATCAAATAAACAACACAATTCCGGCGCACTCGACCGTAATGCTTTTTCAGCAAGATCTTTGCGATACCGCAGGTTATACTGGGGCAATTGGGCGCAAGCGAGACCGGTATTGGAACCAAGAGCCGCGTATGGGAAATATGAGCTTTTCAGATGTGAAGCCGCACGCCGTCCCGCATGAGGCCGTGCCGCCCGCCTTCCCCCGCTCCCGCCTGCCCGTGTCGCCGCGCCTGTCGCTGGCGGCATTGGCTTCGCTGCGCCACCTGGGTGCGCCGGCCGTGCCGTCGATCCTCGACGCGGGCGCGGTCCGCTTCGTCACCAGCGGCCGCGTGGCCATCGCGCTGGCGCTGCGCGAGATGGGCGTGGGTGCCGGCGATGCCGTGCTGGTGCCGTCCTATCACTGCGCGTCGATGATCGAGCCCGTCATCTGGGCCGGTGCCACGCCGGTGTTCTACCGCATCCATCCCGACACCAGCGTCGACCTGGACGATATCGCGAGCAAGATCGACGGCCGCACCCGCGTGCTGATGGCGACCAATTACTTCGGCTTTCACCAGCCGCTGCCCGCCCTGCGCGCGCTGTGCGATGCGCGCGGCATCCGGCTGCTGGAGGATTGCGCCCACTCGTTCCTGGGCGAGCACCGGGGCCGCCCGCTGGGCTCCTTCGGCGACTATGCGATCGCCAGCAGCATGAAGTTCTTCCCCGTGTACGAAGGCGGTTGCCTGGTCTCGAGCCGTCATCCGCTCGACGCCGTGCGGCTGCAGTCGGCCGGCCTGGGCTTCGAGGCCAAGGTGGTGCTGAGCACCGTGGAAGACGGCTTTGCCTACGGCCGCCTGCCCGTGCTGCGCGCCCTGCTGGCGCTGCCGATGATGGCGAAGAACGCGCTGTGGGGCCGCATCAAGGCCAGCCGCCACGGCACGGGACCGGCGCTGGCGCCGGGATCGTCCGATGGCGGCTTCGGCTTCGATCCGGCCTGGCTGACCAAACGCTCGTCGCTGTTTGCGCGCCTGATGGTGAAAATCGTGTCGCGCCGGCGCATGGGCGCGCTGCGGCGCCGCAACTACCTGCGCCTGGAGGCGGCGCTGGCCGGCCTGCCCGGCTGCCGCCCGCTGTTCGATAGACTGCCGGATGGCGTCTATCCGTGGGTGTTCCCGCTGCTGTGCGACGAGCCGCAGGCGCTGTTCCGCGCCCTGAAGCAGGACGGCGTGCCGGTGATCCGCTTCGGCGAATACCTGTGGCCGGGCGTCGATGCGACCGTGTGCCCCACCAGCGTCGATCTGTCGCGCCGGGTGCTGCAGTTCCCCTGCCACCAGGAGCTGCGCGAGGACGAACTGGCCTGGATGATCGAACAGGTGCATCGGCACGCGTGCCGTGGCGCGCCGGGAGCGTCATGATGAAATGGACCGTCCTGCCGGCCGCACAGTTCGCGGCGCACGCGGATGCCTGGCGCATTCTCAATCGCGACACGCTCGCTTCGCCGCTGCTGGAGCCGGAATTCGTGCGCCCGCTGCTGGAACAGTTCTGCGACGGGCGCGAACGCCTCGTCATCGGCACCGATGGCGCCAGCGTCAAGGCGATGGGCTTCCTGGTGCCGCGCGGGCGCGGCGTGTGGGAGGCGTTCCAGCCTTCGCAGGCGCCGATCGGCCTGTGGCTGCACCGTCCCGGCCTGACGCTGGGCGAACTGCTGGCGGGCCTGACGCGGGCGCTGCCCGGTGCGGCACTGATGGTCGGGCTGACGCAGCGCGACCCGCAGCTCGAACCCCGCCCCGCCGACAGCGCGACCTTGCGCACCGTCGACTACATCCGCACCGCGCACGTGACGATCCGGGGCAGCTTCGAGGACTACTGGAACGCGCGCGGCAAGAACCTGCGCAGCAACCTGAAAAAGCAGCGCGCGCGGCTGGCCAAAGAAGGCGTCGTCACGCGCATGCAGGTCGACCGCCTGCCGGAGCAGATGGCGGCGGCGGTCGCCGACTACGGCCGCCTGGAAAGCGCCGGCTGGAAGGCCCAACTGGGCACCGCGATCCATCCTGACAACGCGCAGGGCCGCTTCTATACGGCGATGCTGGCCGGCTTCGCCCGGCGCGGCGCGGCGGCCGTGTACCGCTACTGGTTCGACCAGCAGCTGGTGGCGATGGACCTGTGCATCGAAGGCGGCGGCGCCCTGATCGTGCTCAAGACCACCTACGACGAAAGCGTGCCGGCCAGCCTGTCGCCCACGCTGCTGATGCGCGAGGAATGCTGCCAGCAGTTGTTTGCGCAAGCGCAGCACGCCCGCCTGGAGTTCTATGGCAAGGTGATGGATTGGCATACCCGCTGGACCGATGAAATCCGGACCATGTACCATGTCAACCATTACCGCTGGCCGGTGCTGCAGCAGCTGCACGCCAGCGTGAACGACCGTACCGCCTTGCTGGGCCGCCTGCGCGCCGCCGTCGCGCCTTCCACCGCGCCGGCGCCCTTGCCGGCAGCTCTTCCGGTGCGGCAGGAAACCCCATCAACGGAGTAGTCAATATGTATCTGGAAGAAGTCAAAACCATCGTCATCGACGTGCTGGCACTGGGCCCGGCCGGCCAGTCGCTGGACGAGCATTCGGCCCTGCTGGGCAGCATCCCCGAACTCGATTCGATGGCCGTGGTCCAGCTGATCGGCGCGCTGGAGGAGCATTTCGGCTTCAGTGTCGACGACGACGAGATCAGCGCCGAAACCTTTGCCACGCTGGGCAGCCTGACGGCCTTCGTCAAGCACAAACTGACGGCGTAAGCCGCGTCACATCATGCACGCCGCCGCATCGCCACCCCAGCCCTTCTTCCTGGATACCGGCGCGGCGGCGCGCTTCTGCCTGTACCACGCGCCGCTTGGCCCCTGCCGCGGCGCCTGGTTGTTCCTGCACCCCTTTGCCGAAGAGATGAACAAGGCGCGCCGCATGGTCGCGTTGCAGGCGCGCGCACTGGCGCAGCGTGGCCATGCCGTGCTGCAGATCGACCTGCATGGCTGCGGCGACAGCGCCGGCGACTTCGCCGACGCCACGTGGGAGGGCTGGCTGGACGACGTGGCACGCGGCGCCGCCTGGCTCCACGAGCGCAGCGGCCAGGCCGTCGCGCTGTGGGGCCTGCGCCTGGGTGCCCTGCTCGCGCTCGACCACGCCCGCCACGGCAACGCGCCCCCTGCACTGCTGCTGTGGCAACCCGTCCTCAACGGCAGCCAGGCGCTGACGCAGTTCCTGCGCCTGAAAGTGGCCAGCCAGATGCTGACGGAAGGCGGCGACAACGGCGGCACCGCTGCGCTGCGCGAGGTGCTGGCGGCCGGCCAGCCGCTGGAAATCGCCGGCTACACGCTGGCGCCCGCGCTGGCACAGGCGCTCGACCACCTCGATGCCACCAGGCTGCCACCACCGGCATGCCCGGTCCACTGGTTCGAGCTGGTGGCCGATGCCGCCCGGCCCTTGCCGCCGGCCGCCGCCCGCGTCGCCGAGGCCTGGTGCCGGCAGGGCGCGCACGTGCGCACGCAGGCCGTCGCAGGACCGCAATTCTGGGCCACGCAGGAAATCGCCGAGTGCCCGGCGCTGCTGGACGCCACCATCGCCGCGCTGACGGGGACGATCCATGCAGCCTGACGAACAAGCGCTGTGCTTTCCCTGCGACGGCGACTGGCTGACGGCCGTACTGAGCCCCATCGGGCCCGGCGCGCTGGCCCGGCGCGGGGTGCTGATCGTCGTGGGCGGCCCGCAATACCGGGCCGGCAGCCACCGCCAGTTCGCGCTGCTGGCGCGCAGCCTGGCCGCCGCCGGCATTCCGGCCATGCGCTTCGACTACCGGGGCATGGGTGACAGCGGCGGCGATCCGCGCACGTTCGAGGCCGTCGACCTGGATCTGCGCACCGCGATCGACCGCTTTATCGCCGCCGTGCCGGGCATGCAGGAAGTGGTGCTGTGGGGCCTGTGCGACGCCGCCAGCGCGGCGCTGTTCTATGCCCGGCACGACCGCCGCGTGGCGGGCCTGGTGCTGGCCAACCCGTGGGCGCGCACCAGCGACGGCCTGGCGCGCGCCACGCTGAAACACTATTACGTTGCGCGGCTGCTGCAGCCGGCATTCTGGAAGAAACTCGTCAGCGGCCGCTTCGACGTGCGCGGCTCGCTTGGTTCCCTCGTTGGGCTGGTACGCAGCGCCCGTGGCGGCGCAGCGCCGGCAATGCAGGTGCCGACGCCGGCGGTGCCTGCCCCCGGCCTGCGCGAACGCATGCTGGCGGGCTGGCAGGGCTTCAGGGGCCCGATCCTGTTGATCACCAGCGGCGCCGACCTGACGGCGCAGGAGTTTCTCGACATGGTTAAGGCTTCGCGCCCGTGGCAAAAGCTGCTGGCCGACCCACGCGTGCAGCGCCAGACGCTGGCGGCGGCCGATCACACGTTCTCGCGGCGCGAGTGGCGCGACCAGGTCGCCGGCTGGACTGCCGCATGGGTGCGCTCATGGTGACCGACTTCAAGGGCCGCGTACTGATGGTGGCTTACCACTATCCGCCGATGCGCGGCAGCAGCGGCATCCAGCGCACGCTGAAATTCTCGCAATACCTGCCGCAGCACGGCTGGCAGCCGTTGGTGCTGTCGGCCCATCCGCGCGCCTATGCCAACAGCGGCGGCGACCAGCTGGCGGAGATTCCACCGGAGGCCATCGTGCACCGCGCGTTCGCGCTGGACACGTCGCGCCACCTGTCGCTGCGCGGCCGTTATCTGGGCTGGATGGCGCTGCCGGACCGCTGGGTGTCCTGGTGCCTGGGCGCCATTCCCGCCGGCCTGCGCCTGATCCGGCGGCACCGCCCGCAAGTCATCTGGACCACCTACCCGATCGCCAGCGCCAAGGTGATCGGCCTGGTGCTGCACCGCCTGACGGGATTGCCGTGGATCGCCGACCTGCGCGACCCGATGACGGACGTCGACTACCCGAACGACCCGCTGACGCGCCGCGTCTACCGCTGGCTCGAGGCGCAGACGATCAAACACTGCACCCTGGCCGTCTGCACCACGCCGGGTGCCATCGTCACCTACACGCGGCGCTTCCCGCATATTCCGGCCAGCCGCTTCGCGCTGATCGAGAACGGCTACGACGAGGAGAACTTCGCCAACGCCGCCGCCCTGTTGCAGCCCGCCGTACCGCTGGCGGGCCGGCCGTTCACCCTGGTCCACAGCGGCGTGATCTACCCGTCCGAACGCGACCCGATTCCGCTGTTCGAGGTGCTCGCCGCGCTGCGGGCCGCCGGCACGGTGACGGCCGCGCGCCTGCGCATCGTGCTGCGGGCCACCGCGCACGACGACTACCTGGGCGGCCTGATCGCGAAACATGGCATCGGCGACATCGTCAGCCTGGCGCCGCACGTGGCGTATCGCGACGCGCTGGCGGAAATGCTCAACGCCGACGGCCTGCTGGTGCTGCAGGCCACCAACTGCAACCACCAGATTCCGGCGAAACTGTACGAATACCTGCGCGCGCGTCGCCCGATCCTGGCGCTGACGGACGCCACCGGCGACACCGCCAGCGCGCTGCGCCAGGCCGGCATCGACACGATCGCGCCGCTGGACGACAAGGACGGTATCCAGGCCGGCCTGCTGCGCTTCCTGCAATTGGCGGAAGCCGGCCAGGCGCCGCTGGCGTCCTCTGATGCGATCGCCGCCAACTCGCGCCGCGCCCGCACGGCCGAACTGGCGCGCTTGCTGGAACAGGTGACGGTCACCGTACCGAACGGGCTGAAAGGAACGAGCGAAGCATGCTGACCCTCCGATTTACTGCGGCCCTGCTGCTGGCGCTGTGCGCCGGCCCTGCGCTTGCCAAGCCGTTCTGCGGCGACCTCGCCAATGCGTTCGGCCCGTTCGACTACCGCACGCCCGATCCCGATCAACTGTATCTGGTCGAGATGGCCCACTTCACGGAAGACGTGCAGCAGGGCCTGAAGGGCAACACGGGCACCTTGGGCGCAGACCTCGACTACACCCTGCGCGCATTCCCGAACCACACCAAGGCGCTGGCGACGATGGCGCGGGTGGCGCTGCGGCAGAAGACGCCGCAGCTGCCGGGTGCCCGCTACGCCGTCGAGTGCTACTTCGAACGTGCGGTGCGCTTCAAGGCCGACGACGGCACGGCCTGGGCCGCCTATGGCCAGTACCTGTACCAGCTGGGCCAGACCGAACGCGCGCTGCCGCTGTTGAAAAAGGCGGCCGAGCTGGCGCCGGAGAACGCCTCCGTCAACTACAACGCCGGCATCGCCTACGCCCACGCGAAGAACTACCCGCTGGCCGTGCAGCATGCCAAAAAGGCCTATCAGCTGGGCTTCCCGTTGAACGGGTTGCGCAAGATGCTGGTCGATGCGGGCAAGTGGGATGGCAAGGTGGAGCCGGTGGAAGTTCCGGGGTCAGACCCGGTGGGTCCGACCCCAGCTCCTCGCTGAGTGCAAAGGCACGCACCACGGCACGATCCACCCGAGTCCTGCCAACGTCACCTGCGTGATGTCGCCAAAACGCCCGGGAATCGACAACTGCAACCACTCCAGCACGAACACCCACAGCACCACGGCCATGCCGCCGACGACCGCGCACGCGTCCTGCCGGTGAAACGGCACGGCCAGGCGCGCCAGGCAGGCCATCGCCATCGTCGGCCACAGAAACTCCAGGATGTTCTCGAAGCCGTTCAGGCCATTCATCTGCCCCTCGAACGGCACCCAGTTGAAACCGTAGGCATACGGTGGAGCACTGGACGGCAACAGCTCATACAGCGTCAGGCCAGCCGCCAGCAGCGTTACGGCACCGGCAGCCAGCAGCCGCAGCGAGGCACCGCGCATGGCCAGCAACAGCGGCACGGCCAGCACGCTTGCCAGGATCAGTTCGACCGACAGCACGCGTCCCGCCACCAGCAACTTGCCCAGCCACACGGCCGCCGTCAGCGCACAATACAGGCGGATGAACGGCCGGCCCGGCTGCAGCAGGGCGCACAGCAGCAGCCCCAGGCCGGCCTGGTAACACAGCAGCACGAACAGTTTGCCGGCGCTGAACGCTCCTGGATCGGTGCCGGAGCGGTACAGATTGCCCAGCGCATGGCGCAACTGCGCGATGTCGAGCGACGGCACCAGTGGGCTGGTCTGCGACAGGAACCACAGGCCCAGCACGATCAATCCGGTGTTGACCAGGGGGCCGGGGCGGAACCAGGCGTCGCGCCAGCGCAGCAGATTGGCGCCCGCCACCGTATCGCGCCGCACCAGCGCGCCCAGCATGGCGCCGATGACACTGCCCGTGAAGTTCATCGCCACGTCCACCAGCGACGGTACCCGCGCCGGCAGGTACTGCTGCACCACCTCGACACCGAAGCTGATCGCGCTGCCGGCCAGCGCAGCCAGCGCCAGTGCGACGGCGAACGGCTGGCGCGGCCCGCGCGCCACCACGACCATCAGGCCAAACGGCATGTAGACCAGCAGGTTCTGCACGACGTCGCCCTTGTCCAGGTGCCCCGGCCATGGCATGGCCAGGAATGCCAGCAGGGATGGCGGCGGTTCGCCCCAGGCAAATGGATACAGGCTGCCGTACACCAGCAGCAGGGCATACGCGCCCAGCAGCAGGCGCATCAGACCGCCTGCAGGCTGGTCCGGATCGCGTGCCGCTCCATCAGGTCGTACAACGTCGGACGGCTCACGCCCAGCAGCTCGGAAGCCTTGACGATATTGCCGTCCACCCGCGCCAGTGCCTTGACGATGGCCTTGTACTCGGCCTCCTCGCGCACCTGGCGCAGGTTGAACGGCTCTTCCTCGCCATCGGCCAGGCCCAGGCCCAGGTCGTCGGCCGTGATGGCGGGACCGTCCGCCATGATGACGGCGCGCTTGATGCAGTTTTCCATCTCGCGCACATTGCCGGGCCAGTCATGGCGGGCGATCTGCGCCAGCGCGTCGGGGCTGAAATGCAGCGCCGGCCGGCCTTCCTGGCCACAGAAGCGGTTCTTGAAGTGCTGCGCCAGCAGCACGGCATCGCCGCTGCGCTCGCGCAGCGGCGGGATCGTCAGCACGATCTCGGACAGGCGGTAGTACAGGTCTTCGCGGAAGCGCCCCGTGCTGGCCAGCGCCTTCAGGTTCTGGTGCGTGGCGCAGATGATGCGCACGTCGACCGGAATCTCCTCGTGGCCGCCGACCCGCTCGATGACACGCTCCTGCAGGAAGCGCAGCAGCTTCGCCTGCAACGGCAGCGGCAGGTCGCCCACCTCGTCCAGGAAGAAGGTGCCGCCATGGGCCAGCTCCACCTTGCCCTTGGTCTGCTTGACGGCGCCGGTAAACGCGCCCTTCTCGTAGCCGAACAATTCGCTTTCCAGCAGCGTTTCCGGAATGGCGGCGCAGTTGATCGCCATGAAGCGTTCCTTGGCGCGGGGGCTCAGTTGGTGCAGCGCGCGCGCGATGACTTCCTTGCCGGTGCCGCTTTCGCCCAGCACCATCACGGTGGCGGAGCTGGGCGCGACCTTCTCGACGTTGCGGCACACCTTCATCAGCACCGGGTCGCGGCTGATGATGCCGGCCAGCGGCGAGTCGGCCTGGCTTTGCTGCAGGCGGCGGTGTTCCTGCTGCAGCCCGTGCAGCACGAAGGCGCGCTGGATCACGAGGTTCAGCAGCTCCGGTTCGCACGGCTTCTGGTGGAAATCGTAGGCGCCCATGGCGATCGCGTTGACGGCATGGCTGCGGTCCTGGTTGCCCGTCAGGACGATGACCTTGGTGTCCGGCGCCAGCGCCAGCATCTGCTGCAAGGTGGCCAGGCCTTCGGTGGCCCCGTCCGGATCGGGCGGCAGGCCCAGGTCCATCGTCACGACCGCCGGTTCGTGGCGGCGCAGCTGCGCCAGCGCGGCCTCGCGGTCGCCCGCGACCACGACGTCGTACGCATCCAGGCTCCAGCGCAGCTGCTTCTGCAGCCCCGGGTCGTCCTCGATAATCAGCAGCTTCGGTTTGGTTTGCGTCACAACAGTCCTCTTGCGGTGTTTTTTCAGGCGGCTCGTTCGATGGCGTCCGCGCGGTGCACGGGCAGGCGCACCGTGAACGTGGTGCCCTGGCTTGGTTCGCTGCGCACATCCAGGCGGCCGCCCAGCTCGTGGATGTATTCGCGGCTTTCGAAGGCGCCGATGCCCATGCCGGCCGACTTGGTCGAGTCGAACGGCTTGAACAGGCGCTCGCGCACGAACTGCTCGCTCATGCCCTGGCCGGTGTCGCTGATCTCCACGCAGGCGCCGTCGCCATCACCGCACAGGCGCACCGTGACGCGGCCGTCGCGCGGCGTCGCCTCGATGGCATTCTGGATCAGGTGGCCCAGCACGCGCGCCAGGCGCTCGGCATCGGCCAGCACGTAGAGGCCCGGCCGCTCGATCTGCAGCACGGGGCGCGGCTCGAACGCGGCCTTCAAGGCCACGGCCTGCTGCAGCAGATGCTCCAATGCCAGCGGCACGGCACGTTCCGGTGTGGCGCTGCGGCTCAGCTTTTGCAGCATCAGTTTCATCTTCTGCACGGAGTAGTTTACCGTCTCGTGCATGTCGCGCTGGAACTCGGGATTGTCGCGGTGCTTTTCCGCGTTGGCCGTCAGCAGCGACAGCTGCGCCACCAGGTTTTTCAAGTCATGCACGACAAACGTCGACAGCCGGTTGAACGAGTCGAACTGGCGCGCCAGCATCAGCGCATTGTCGGCCTCCTGCTGCGCCAGGTAGCTGGCCGCCTGGGTGCCGGCCACCTTCAACAGGTCCAGCACCTCCCAGTTCAGCGCGACCGCGCTGCGCGGCTGCTGCAGCACCACCAGTCCGGCCAGGCGGCCATGCTGCATCAGCGGCACGACCAGCCACGCGCGCGGGAACGTGCGCAGCCACTCGGGCAATGCCGGCAGGGCCGCATCGGCATGCGCGGCGCCGGAGGCCGTCAGGTCGACCACCCATTGTTTTTGTTCGATGAAGCGGCAGAATGGCGAGTCGGCCGGTTCCGTCGCGCTGCCCGGCACCGTCTCCCAGTGCGCGGCCGGCTCGAAGCGGGCGTTGTCCTCCGTCCCGCGGCGCAGCCACAGCGCGCCGCCGGGGCTTTCGACCAGCGCCGCCAGCGCCTGGATGCTGCGCTCACCGAGTCCGGGGCCCTGCTGCGACAGCGTGCGCGTGAAACGCAGCCACTCCTCGCGGTAGTCGTAGTTATAGCGGTAAAAATGCTTGCTGATGAAGACACGCAGCCAGGCGCGGAAGCTGCCCGAGAACAGGATGCCGGCCAGCAGCAGGCTGGCACCGAACAGGAAGGCCAGCTGCATCAGCGAGCCCCAGGCACCGCCGACAAACCGCAAGTAATAGGCGGCGGAACTCATCGCCAGCAGATAGACGGCGGAGCCGATCAGCGCGGCGGAATGGAACAGCATGCGGCGCGATACGGCGATCTGCCCGGACCAGGCGGCACTGCGCGCCAGCGACACGGCGATCAGCGGCATCGTCAGCGCGTTGACGATGCCACGCGCCGCCCACAGCTCCGCGTTCATCTCGCGGAACAGCAGCATGTCGCTGTACATGTAAAAATCGTAGACGAAGATGCCGCCGATGCCCAGGCAGGCGAACTTGATGGCCCAGCGCTCCTCCACCGCCTTGTTGCGGTACAGCTGCTCGACCAGCAGCATGCCCAGCACCGCCAGGCCGACGCGTCCGACGACCGTCACGTGAAACACCAGCGCGGCCGGCAGCCAGCGCTCGCCCGCGCTGACCGTCAGCAGCAGCGCGTACAGCGCCGCCACGATCGGCACGGCGCGGCTGCGCCGGCGTTCGCCCGGCGCGCTGCCCAGATGCCCCAGCAACGCAAGCAGCACGGCCGTCCAGGCGCCGTCACGCAGCCATTCGGCGCCGCTGGCCAGCAGCACGGGACGGCCGCCCAGCGCCAGCCAGATCATCGCGCCGCCCCACAGCACCATCGCGGCGCTGGCGCCGGCCACGGCCAGTGCGTGCGGGCGGCCGCGCCAACGCGTCAGCAACAGCAGGCACAATAATGCAAACGCCAGCGCGGCGCTGGCGTAGCTGAAGATCGCGGTACCGATCGGCATCAGGAACGCACCTGCGACTTACCTGCCGCCCCGGAACACGACGACCTTGAAGGTGTCGATCAACACCAGCACGTCGAGGAACAGGCTGTTGTTCTTGACGTAGTACAGGTCATACTGCAGCTTCTGTACCGCGTCCTCGACCGAGTCGCCGTAGCCGTAACGCACCTGCGCCCAGCCCGTGATGCCGGGCTTGATGCTGTGGCGGACGTTGTAGTACGGCACCCGCTCGGTCAGCTGGTCGACGAAGTAGGGGCGCTCCGGGCGCGGACCGACAAAGCTCATCTCGCCCTTGAGCACATTGATCACCTGCGGCAGCTCGTCGATGCGCAGCTTGCGGATAATGTTGCCCACGCGGGTGATGCGCGGATCGTTTTTCGCCGCCCACTGCGGCGTGCCGCCCTTCTCCGCATTGGTGAACATGCTGCGGAACTTCAGCACGCGGAACACGTTGCCGTCCTTGCCCACCCGCTCCTGCGAGTAGAAGATCGGCGCGCGGTCCTCGATGTAGATGGCCAGGGCGGTCAGCAGCATCACCGGCAGCGAGACCAACAGGAGCAGCAGGCTGACGGCCACGTCGAAGCTGCGCTTCATGAACGCGCGCACGAAGCTCTGGTCGAAGCCGCCGCCGAACACCAGCCAGCTCGGTTGCACGGAGTCGATGCGGATCTGGCACGTCTCGCGTTCGAAGAACGTGGTGGAGTCGGTCACGTGGATGCCGTACAGCTTGCATTCCAGGAGTTCCTTGATGGGGAAGGTACCGCCGCGGCGGTTCTGCACCGAGACCACGACCTCGCTGACGCGATGCTGGTTGGCCAGCTGCACCAGCGAGCGGCCCGGCTCGAGTTTCAGCAGGCGGTCTTCCGGCACGCACACGTCTTCCGACGGTACCGGCACGTAGCCGGCGATGTGGTATTTGCGATAGTTGCCGGCGCGCTGGGCCAGCTCGCCGCATTCCTTCGCCAGCGTGCCGCAGCCGATGAAGATCAGGCGCGACTCCAGGATGCTCGACTCGGAGGTCTTCAGCACCATCAGCCGCGCCAATACGATGCCGGTGCCGGAGATGGTGAACACCAGCGCCAGGATGCCGCGGCCGAAGTGCAGGTCCGGCGCGATGTAGAACACCAGGGTCAGGATGCCGAAGGCCATCGCGAACGAGGGCATCAGCTGCAGGAAGAACGGCATGCGCATGCCGGCCTTGAAATTGATCTGGTACATACCCAGCGCGCTCATGCTGAATACGATCGCGGCCGCGAACACGCAGGCGGACATGAAGAAGTGATCGAGCTTGGGCAGCGCGAACGCCTCGCCATCGAAAAAGCGCAGGCCGGCGCCCGCATAGAACGAGCCGATCAAGATCAGAACTTCCAGGAACAGCAAACTGAACACTACTTTGGAGATGTAGTGGTTGGATATTCGCAGCATTTTCACCCCCCAGGGCTGGACATTCTTTTTGTCTGCCGGTGAGCGGCGGCGTCCCCACGCCGCTTCCCCCCGGCAATCGTTTTAGCTGGCGTCAGCCAGGTGCAGCACGTACCATTCCATTGCTTCCCTGAGCCCGGCGTCGATACGATGCGTCGGCGCATAGCCCAGCAACTCCCGCGCCCTGGTGATATCGGCCTGCGAATGGCGCACGTCGCCGGCCCTGAAGTCCTTGTAATGCGGTTCCTTGCCGCGCAGGTGCGCGCAGCGGTCCTGCAGCAGCGCGCGCATCATGCGGTACAACTCATTGAGACTGGTACGCTCGCCCGCCGCCACGTTGTAGACCTGGTTGGCGCCGTGCGGCGCCGTCGCGGCCAGGATGTTGGCCTGCACGACGTTGTCGATGAAGCAGAAGTCGCGGCTGGTCTCGCCGTCGCCGTTGATGAACACCGGCCGGTCGCCGATCATCGCGGCAACCCACTGCGGGATCACGGCGGCATAGGCGCCGTTGGGGTCCTGGCGCGGCCCGAACACGTTGAAGTAGCGCAGGCCGATGGACTCGATGCCGTAGCTGCGCGCGAACACGTCCGCATACAGCTCGTTGGCGTACTTCGTCACGGCATACGGCGACAGCGGCTTGCCGATGCGGTCCTCGATCTTCGGCAGGCCGGGATGGTCGCCGTAGGTGGAGCTCGACGCCGCGTAGACGAAGCGGCGCACCTTGGCGTCGCGTGCCGCGACCAGCATGTTCAGGAAGCCCGTGACGTTGGTCTCGTGCGTGCGCAGCGGATCTTCCAGCGAGCGCGTGACCGAACCCAGCGCGGCTTCGTGCAGCACGAAGTCGGCACCGGCACAGGCGCGCGCGCATGTCGCCAGGTCGCGGATGTCCCCTTCGATGAAATCGAAGCCGGACCAGCGCGCGCCGACCGCGTCACGTACCTGGTCCAGGTTGTGCCGGTGGCCGGTGGCGAAGTTGTCCAGGCCCGTGACACGCTGGCCGAGCTTGAGCAAGGCCTCCACCAGGTTCGAGCCGATAAAGCCCGCGGCACCCGTTACCAGCCAGCGATATTGCCGCTCGCGCAGATGCGCCTGCACTTCCTCGAACTTGCCCACAGCTTGCATGCCTCCAGTGTTTTTATGTCCGGCGACTTGCCGGAAGCACGGGAGGCCAGGCCTCCCGCGGCGGACGCCTTACAGGCGCCAGACGGAAAAGCCGGCTTCCTGCAGACCGGCCATGTTGAATTGCGATTTGACGTCGATGAAGCAGCCGCCCGGCACCAGCTTTTCGGTGAAGTCGGTCAGCGACAACGCCAGCAACTCCTTGTGCGACACGGCCGCCACCAGTGCGTCGGCCTGCGGCAGCTCGCTCCAGCTCTCCAGGCGGATGCCGTATTCGTGCATCGCGTCTTCCGCTTCGGCCACCGGGTCGTGCACGTGCACGTCCAGGCCGAAGGACTGCAGCTCGGCGACCACGTCGGCCACCTTCGAGTTGCGCAGGTCGGGGCAGTTTTCCTTGAACGTCAGGCCCAGCACGTTGACTTTGGCACCCTTGATGTGGCAACCGGCGGCGATCAGCTGCTTGACCGTCTTCTCGGCCACGAACTTGGCCATGCCGTCGTTGATGCGGCGGCCCGCCAGGATCACCTGCGGGTGGTAGCCGATCATCTCGGCCTTGTGGGTCAGGTAGTACGGGTCGACGCCAATGCAGTGACCGCCGACCAGGCCCGGCCGGAACGGCAGGAAGTTCCATTTGGTGCCGGCGGCCTGCAGCACTTCCAGCGTGTCGATGCCGATCTTGTCGAAGATGATCGCCAGCTCGTTCATCAACGCGATGTTCAGGTCGCGCTGGGTGTTCTCGATGACCTTCGCCGCCTCGGCCACCTTGACGCTGGAGGCGCGATAGACGCCCGCCGTGACGATCGATTCGTACAGCTGCGCGATCGCGTCCAGCGTGGGCGCGTCGTCGCCGGACACCACTTTCAGGATCGTCGTCAGCGTGTGCTGCTTGTCGCCGGGGTTGATGCGCTCGGGCGAGAACCCGATGTGGAAGTCCTCTTTCCACTTCAGGCCGGAGTGCTTTTCCAGGATCGGGATGCACACCTCCTCGGTCGCGCCAGGGTAGACGGTGGACTCGTAGACGACGATGGCGCCGCGCTTCATGTGCTTGCCGACGCTGGTCGAGGCGCCGATCAGCGGGCCGAAATCGGGATTGTGGGCGATGTCCACCGGGGTCGGCACGGCCACGACGATGTAGTCGGCCTGGGCCAGCACGGCGGGATCGGTGGAGACGGTCAGGTGGGTGGCGGCGCGCAGGTCCTCGGTCGACACTTCGCCGGTAGGATCGACGAAGCGCTGGTAATTCTCGACTTTGGCCTCCGACAGGTCGAAACCAATAGTCGTGCGCTTCTTACCGAACTCCACTGCCAGCGGCAGTCCTACGTATCCGAGCCCTACCACTGCAACGACTTTGGCGTTATCCATATCGGGTTCCGTTTCGAGATTAAAGTTTTGCGATTATGCTAACTGTATAGCAATAATTGAATCATCTCAATCTTGGTCGCTGGAATTATCGTATGCGCCGAAAACGACTACCAGTAAAACAAGCGACCGGCTGCGAACATTAGGCTTTTTGGCAACACAGCGAGGCATAGGAAGGCCCAGTTGCCCTGGCGACATGGAGAAATTCTAGCGCGCAGCCGCTTTCCTCCGTCAGCGACAGGTCAAGCTTGCTTCGATCAAGTCTCGGTAGCGAGGTCAGCTTAACGCGAGGTCGGCGGGAATGTGTAGCAGAAATGTATCCTCGACGAATAATGTTGTTGTTCCGCCTCTAGCCAATCTGAAATTGACCGAAAAACAACAGCAGCGCGCATAGTGGCTGGCTCATGTGGCGCCGCACCATCGGTAATTTTTCGTTACAGCAACAACCTTGCCGACGTCGATATCAGGGCGGAAATTTTAGAAATATGGCAATTTTTACAGCGAGGCGCTACCATAGGCACTATCCAGGCTGGCGCCACGCCGCCAGCCCATCCCGTCACCGCTTCTCCCGCCATTGCCCATGACTTGCGTCCTGCTATATTGCGCCGCGCCATCGTGGCCCGCGTGCTGTCTTCCTCGCCGGCGAGACCGTCATGGGTGAGCTGGCGGGTTCGATCGCCGCCACGTATTGGCTGCTGGCCCTGGCGGTGATCGCGCTCTGGTGTCCGCCATGGCGCGGCGTGGCCGCGTGGCCGGTATGCCTGGTCATGGCCCTTGGGGCCGCCTGGTTGGGCGGCTTCGTCGCACTCCCCGGCGTCATGGCATTGGTGCTGCTCGCGGTGTTGTGCCACCTGCGCCAGCACAGCACCTCCAGCGTCGCGCGGCCGCTGCTGCTGGCGGCCGTCATCGTACTGGCCCTGGGTCTGGCGTTGCACAAGGTTCCGGGCTTCGCCAATCCACTGCTGCTGCAAGGCGTGCAGGTCAGCCCGGGAGCGGCATCCGTGACGCAGTACCTGAACGTGGACAAGGCTGCCGTCGGCATCCTGTTGTGCGCGTACTTCTGCGCGCCGGCCCGGCGCCGCGCCGACTGGCGCGCGCTGCGGCCGGCATGGCCGCTCATGCTGGCCACGCCCGTCGTCGTGCTGGCGGGCGCGCTCCTGAGCGGCACCGTCGCGGTCGATCCGAAGCTGCCGCCATTTACGCCGGTGTTCCTTGTCACGAACCTGCTGTTTACGTGCGTGGCCGAGGAAGCGTTCTTCCGCGGCGTGATCCAGGGCGGACTGCTGAACGCACTGGCCGGCAAGCGCCATGGTCCCGCCGTCGCCATCGGCGTCGCATCGGTGCTGTTCGGGATCGCGCATGCCGGTGGCGGCGTCGCGATGATCGTGCTGGCGACCTTGGCCGGCGTCGGCTATGGCCTGGCGGCCTGGCGCAGCGGCCGCATCGAAGCGGCGATCCTGACGCATTTCCTCGTCAACGCGTTGCGCTTCCTGCTGGTGACGTACCCGCTGCTGGTGCACGCCTGATGCCCGTCGCATCGCCGCAACCGCATGGGATGGTCATTATGCTATCGTCATCGTTCGTCGTACCCCTGATGGAGGAAGGACATGCTCGTGTCGGACCCGGCAGGCAGTAAGCGCGCAAGGCCTGCCTGGCATGCGCTGTACTGGCGCTGCCGCCGCGCGTTGCGCAGCCTTGCCGACACCTTCGCACTGCCGCTGCCGTTTGCGTCGCCGCTTCTGGAAACGGAATTCCTGCGTGACCATGGGCGGCGTTTCGCACCGTTCCGCCGTGCCGCCGCGCTCCTGGCCCTGTTGATGGTCGTCGCGCTGGTCGGCTGGGACTATGGTCACTACGTGGCCGACCCCACGTTCCCGCTGCTGCCCGTGGTGGCCTGCCGGCTCGTCGCCAGCGTCGGCCTGGCGGCCCTGTTCCTATGGACCCTGCGGCCATCGTTCAGTGACGACCGCCATGCCCATGCCGCGATGTTCGTCGGCGTCGGCATCACCTCGGCCGGCATGCTGGCGATCTGCGTCATCACGCCGGACGCGATCTCGTACAACGGCTACTTCATGTCGATCTATCTCGTCATGATCTACCAGTACGGCTTCCTGCACATGCGCGCGCGGCCGGTGCTGTATTCGACGCTGGCGCTGGGTGCCGTGGTCGTCGCGCTGCAGTATGGCGCGCCGGCCTGGACGTCCTGGTCGCTGATGGCGCCGCAGGAATTCGGCCGCGCCATGTTCTTCTTCGTGAACGTGGCCGCGATCGGCGTCGGCATCTGCATCAAGTTCGAGCACACGGCACGCAGCCAGTTCCTGCAGGCGCGCGAGCTGCGATCGGCCAACACGGCATTGCGGCAGCACGCCGCGCAGCTGGCAGCCGAAAAGGAAGCCAACCAGGTCAAGGCCAATGCGCTGATCCAGCTGAAGGACGAGCAGCGCAACCAGGCGCTGCGCGCGAGCCATGCGAACGCCCGGTTCCTGGCCTCGGCCGCGCACGACCTGCGCCAGCCGATGTTCGGCCTGAGCCTGGCGCTGGAAGCGATGGCGCAGGCGCTGGCGCGCAGCGACACCGCGGAGGCCGCCCGGCTGTCCGACCTCGCCAGCCGCTCGGCCCGCGCGATGTCCACCACCTTCAACGGGGTATTGGACCTGTCGCGGCTGGAAGCGGGTGTCGTGACGCCCGCACTGTCGGACTTCGACGTGGCCGACGTGCTGCGCGAAGTGGTGACCGACCTGACGCCATACGCTGCCAGCTGCGGGGTGGAGCTGCGCTGCGGGCGCCGCACCCGGCGCACGGCCATCGTCCGGAGCGACCGCCAGATGTTGTGCCGCATCCTGAAAAACCTCGTCAGCAACGGCATCAAGTACGCACGCCGGGAGCCTGGCCATCCGGCCGTCGTGCTGGTCGGGGCCGTCGGGCTGCACACGCGCGTGCGCCTGGACGTGGTCGACAATGGCATCGGCATCCCGCCCCAGCAGTGGCAGCGCGTGTTCGAGCCGTTCGTGCAGCTCGACAACCCGGAACGGGACCGCGACAAGGGCCTCGGCCTGGGCCTGTCCATCGTCAACGCGATGATTTCGCTGCTGCCCGAGCACCGGCTGGAGTTCACCTCGGAACCAGGGCGCGGCACCCACTTCTCGCTCGACGTCCCGAACGGCACGGCATCGGGAGCCTCTGCCAGCAGGGAGGAACCGGAAGAGGCTAACGACGTGGCCGGCCGCTACGTCGTGCTGGTCGAGGACGATCGCCTGGTCCTGGCGGCCATGGAAGCACTGCTCACGCAGTGGGGCATGCTGGTGGACACGGCCAGCGACCTGGCCACGCTGCGGGCGCTGGCCGAGGAGCTGGAACGCATGCCTGACCTGATCATCACCGATTACCGTTTCCCGAACGGCGCGACGGCGCGCGACGTGCTCGATATCGTGCTGCCGGCGGCCGCACGCGGCGACGCGCTGCCGCCGGTGCTGGTCGTCAGCGGCGAGGCCGAGGTGGCTCGCACGGCCTTGGGAGAGTCGGTGGACGAAGTGCTGTCGAAGCCTGTCCAGCCCGAGCGCCTGAAGCAGGCGATCGCGCGCCTGGCGGCCGAGCGGCAGCGGATCAATTGCGTGGAATGACGAGGCCCCGGCGGGCCATCTCCACGATTAGCTCGGTACGACGCCGAACGCCGAATTTCTCCAGCAGGTCGCCGCTGTATTCCTTGATGGTGTTGTCGGACACACCCATCTTGCGGGCGATCGCCTTGTTCGACAGGCCCTGGCAGATATAGCCCAGCGTCTCCGTCAGGCGCGGCGAAAGGGCGACGCCGCCGAACGTGGAGCGCTTCGGCGGCTGCGGGCTGAAGCCGCCCTTGCCCAGCGCGGTGTTGGGCAGATAAATCTGGCCCGCCAGGATCGTGTTCAGGGCAGCGCGGAACGTCGCGTCGCCGTCTTCGCTGGCTTTGGAAATAAAGCCGCTGGCCCCGGCGCGAATGCACTCCATGACGGTCTCCCGGTCGTCCTGTCCGGACAGCATGACGACCTGCACGGGGATCTCGTGCTCCGCAGTCCAGCGCAACACGTCGAGGCCGGACTGGCCGGCCCCCAGCTGGTAATCGAGGAACATCAGGTCATACTGCCGCGCCGCCAGCAGCGCCACGGCGCTGTCGAAGTCGCGCGCCTCGTCGATTTCCAGGCGCGGATCGCACTGCACCAGCAGCGTCTTCATGGCCTGGCGCGTCAGTCCCTGATCCTCGACCAGCAACGTCTTGCGAAAATAGGGGACTTCCATGGCGGCATCCATTGTGTGCATCGGCTTATCGTAAGTCATCCGGGGCGGTGTGGCTACCCTGCCGATTGGGGGCTGCGGTGCGCGGCTTCGCGTGCCGTTATCGATTTTTATAGTGCCTAAATGAGTTGCGGCTAGCGTACGGATAAGAGACGATGGATGCGGGCAAGAGACGACAGGGTACGAGCAGGGCACGACCGACGCCAACCTACGCTGACGCAGGCCGAAGTCAACTTGCACTACCGCTCCGTTCGTGTATGGTTGTCGGCACAGCCCCCGTGCCCCCACTTACTGCCTGACCTTATAGGCGAGATATCGCAGCAAAGGGACAACGTGTAACAACATCAACGAAACCGTTTCATCCTTGTCTCTGAACATCTCATCCAAAAACCGAGATCGTCGACACCCCGCGCCGCAGCTTTAGGACACGTCAAAGCGATCACAGACCGCGGCGATTTCTGCGCCCGCTGAAGGTTCGAATACCACCATCTCCAAAGTCCCCGCAGCAAAGGCATCGATCCATTCGGATCTGCATTGATTGCTCAACCGTGAGGAAGTGTCAGACAAACTTGTGACCCAGGTGAGCCAGCGATTCTGATCTTCGCGTGAAATTTCATCTTGTGAGGCACGCAACACTCTGCTGACAATATTCTGTACCGTCAAGTCTGCACCACGGAAAGCCCTTAATCCTTGAATGCTGGCTTGACGTAGCATGCCATTTTCTAACTTGAAATGGAGGGTCACGCACGCACCAGCGCGATCGATTGCGAGCCCAACTAATTCCGCGTCGTGCAAGCCTAAAGTGCTTAGTTTTTCCATTTTAACCTCCGGGTCTTCGGCCTTGGGGCCAAGGCGAAACGGGAACTCCCGGGCCGCGTTTGGGACTGCCGTCAGGATTGCGCCCCCAGTTATGGCCATGGGGTACTCCTTGGCCGTGATTATGATCCCAGTCAATATCGTAATCGGGCAACCCGTCGTTACCATACTGCCGCTCTTGGCCGCTGCCCGGATTTACATGACAAGAGCCGGGCTCGCCTTCGTTTGGCGTCTTATCCTGGAGGATGCACACACCAGCCAAAGCACAGGCCGCGATCCGCGCTACTGGTCCGTAACGTCGCGCCGCAGCACCAATTGCACCAACTGCAGCGCGACCTCCAATGACCCTAACGCCGACACCAATTGCTACTCCAACTGGGGATAGGCCGTCCGGATCTGTATAACCCAACGGATTGCCAGATGCATAAGCATAAGTATTAATGCCACCAGCAAGTCCAATCGGATCGCTTTGGATATACCGCAGTCTGTGGCTCATAATCCCTGAAGTAGTTGTAAAACAGATTGGTAGCCCGATCATAATACTGCCCCGGCATACGCATATTAAACGTAAACGTACCCAGTCCGCTCGGGTTTTCGTTCGGTGGCGCGACACCGAACGGATCCGCGTCGTCCCAACGCCAGACAACCTTGTTGTCGCTGGCCCGAGCAATCACCCGTGGGGTATTCAGATGGTCGGTGAAGATGTAGCCGACCTCCGTACTCCACACTTGGTTGGGGGCAGTGCCGGTGGCGCGGTACGACAGCACCGCAACCGGGATGCCCTGATGATAGATGATCTCGCGCGCTGGTTTGCCCGTGGCGGTATCGTATTCGCCGAGCAAGTTTCCGGCTTCGTCATAGACGTAAATTCCAGCCGGGTTGACTGTCTCACTACTGCTCTTTTGCCACACGCGCTGACCCAAGCCGTTGTAACGATAGCTTGTCACCGTGTTGCCCACCGTCGAGGTGGCCATGCGCCCGCGCGGAGAGTACGTATAACTGGTAACGCCGTCGCTGAGCAGATTGCCGGCTTCGTCATACCGCATGGTCCGTGCAGGAGCCGGTCCTGTCGTCCCCATCAGCCTGTTGCTGGCAGGGTCGATGGTATTGGTGTAGGTCGAGCTGCCTATCGTTAGCCTGATCCGATTCCCATTCGGATCATACTTGTATGTCTGGGTGCTCGTTGCAGAGGTAAACCATGTCAGCCTGCCCAGCGCATCATAGTCAAATGCCTGGTCCAGCGCGGCGGCCTTGACCACGGTATTGTTGGTCGCATGCCTGTAAGTTTTAATGCGGCCTGCTGCGTCATAGCCAATCTGACGCCATGCCCCGGCTATGTTGGCGTTACCCAGCGTATAGCCGTCGATGCGGCCGTCGAGGTCGAACGAGCGTGAGTAACCGTTCGGCACGGTCGACGTGCTGTTGCCCCACGTCCAGCCAGCCACGTGGCTGCTGGCATTGTACGCCGTGTAAAGCACGACATTTACCACCTTCGATGTATCGGTTCCGGTACCGCTGCCATTCATCGGATTGATTGACAGGTTCTGCGGACGGCCGGCGCTGTCGAAGCCGATCACTAGACGAGTCCCGCTGGGATAAATTGTCTGGCTGAGATGGCCGTTCGCCGGGCCGATTTCCCCATAGCGGTACTTGACCGTATGCGACAGCGATTTGCCGGCTACAGTCACGGTTTGAGTTTTACTTTCCAGTTCACCAAAGTCGTTGTAGCCATAGGTCGTAATGCCCGACTCATCGGTCATTTTTGACAACTGCCCCTTGGCATTGACTGGGCCGCCAGGGCCGCCGTCGTATTCGAATACGATAGGGGCGCCTGTCGTGAACGTTACTGACTTGGGCCGTCCAATATCGTCATAGGCGTAAGTCGCGGTCTGGCCACGGGCGTCCGTTTCTGAAACCGTCAGATTCTGGCTCAGATCGGGAATACGTGTAGTCTTCGCCGTATCGGGCGATGTAACAACCGTCTGATTGCCAAAACCGTCCACACTGTACAAAGTGCGTTTGCTACGTGGGTCTTCCACAAACGACGGATAGTCGAGCGCATCGTGGTCGGTAGTGATAATGGGACGAGCTTCGCCGGCAACTGGAACCGGGCCGATCGTTTGTTTCAACCGGTTGAGGGCATCAACGTGATAGTCCGTAACACTATTGAGTGGATCGGTGAATTTCTTGCGATTGCCTTGCGCATCGTATTCAAAGTACGACGTCGAATTCTGAGCCTGCGACCATGCGTTCAATGGCGCAAGCACAATGAGCGCGGCGGCAAGCGCAGTGCGCATAGCGGCGATGGTCATGCGCAGTTCTGAGTTCAGCAGGCCTTTTGTATCAGCGAACGTACTCATTGCACCGCTCCAGTGACAGCCTTGAGGCGGCCAAGCGCATCGTACTCCCGGGAAATTCGCTGCTTGAGTACACCTCGGGCATCGTTGACGCTCTCGGACAGGCGGTTTCCCGCGTCATCCATCTCGTAGATCACACTATTCCCTACCGAATCGGTGATCGACTTCAGCCGCTGCGCGTCGTCATAGCCATACGTGACCGTCGCGCCATCGGGAAAAGTGATTCTCTTCAGCTTCCCAGTCAGCTCGTAGTCGTAGCGCGTGGTGCGCGAGCGGAGGCCTACAATGTCGGTGCTGGTTTCAACCTGGCCACGCGGGAAATAAGTAAGCTTGCGTTCCACACCGTTGGGTAACTTGATGGTCTGCGGCAGTCCGTTAGCGTTGTAGTTGCCGAACGTAGTCACGTGTCCCACGGCATTTGTGATCGTGGCGAGGTTCCCCTGCTCCCATGTGTAGGTCTCATTGATGGGGCCATCGCCTTCAAACCGGGGCGCGACCGCCGACTTGGGCAGCCCGTTATCATAGTAGGTATAGGAGAACTTAATCGGCTCGCCACTTGGTTTGACATTCAGGCCAAGCGCACCGGCCGGGTCACTAGTCGGATAAATGGTTTTATATTCGAGATTGCCATTAGGTAGATAGCTGAAAGTCGTCAACCGCTTCGGTTCCGCGATTCGAATTGGTAGACGATATTGCGGGTGCCATTCGGTCGAGATCGTTCGGGCTTTCGGTGTTCCTGCCGCTTCGGTCCGGGACTTCTCGAGATTCCTGGCCGGATCGAACACGTAAGTCGATTTATTAGCGTTGAAATCGGTTTCTGATTTGGGATTGCCGTTTTGATCGTATCCGATTTGCATTGCAGCGGCGGCGCATCCAGAGCCCGCTGGCTGGTCGGTGGCGCCAAGTCTGGGAAAGCCGACGATCGGCGTAAAACTATAGGTCCGCACGCTGCCAAGCGGGTCGATAACTACCGCCCGGTTTTTATCATATGCCACCTGAAATTTTTCGACATCTCCGGCATGTTTGGTGCCGATTGCGCGACCATTAGTATCATAATCATAAGTAGCGAATCGAACGGCATTCTCGTCAATAATGCCGGTGAGAAGCGTCGGCACATTCTCGCCGCTGGTGTGTTCAGGTTCGTTATAAACATACGTTCGAACCATCGGTTGCTGATCAGGACGGGTTGGATAGCTAACGGCCTTGAGCATGCTTCCGTCATAGACGTACCGGTAAACATTTGCCATCGGATCAGTCATTGACTCTATATATCCATCACTATTCCACTTGAAGGTGATAGCCCGTCCAAACTGATCCGTTGCCTCTATCAAGTAGTTGACTCCAGGCGCTATCTCACGCGGTGTCGCAACAGTGCTATACTTGAATTTTATCGTATAACCTGATCGAGAAACAATTGATGTGATCCGGCCGTCGGCATCGAAATATTCGGCAGAGCCATCCTGAGCGTTTTCATAACGCCATCCAAGTCTGGCGCCAGCTGCACCCAGATTCTCCGTCAGCCGGTCGTTGATATCGGCATCTCCCTGCCAAGCAACTCCGTTTTTTCTGAAAATATTTATCGTGCCATCAGGTCGGACAATCGAAACTATCGAGTTTCTTGCATAAATTCGCGCTGAGTAAGCAGACCTCCATACCGTCCCGAACGTATTCTCAAGGCCCACCGCATAGGTTGGGGAGCTGTTGTAGTAGCGTTCCATTTTCAAAGGGAACGGCCCTGGCCCGACAAAATCCACTTCGACAGTTCGCTTGTTTCCGGTCGCCACGTCAATTGGATTGCCAACACACATTTGTGGCCGCTTGGGCGCGGTTTCACAAAAACGGCCGACTGACGATGAAATATCCGGTCCGATGGGTGTACTGCCTGGCTTCGGGAATATATAGTTAAATTCCGTGCAGCCGGAAATATAAGAATAATAGCTGCCTTTCGGACAATTATGTGAGGTGTTATTGAGCCGCCCTACATTCAGGGAGCCACAGGCAAGGGTCGTGGGATTGATTTGCGTGCAGGTAGGAGGTGCATCAGGAAATTTATTCCCACCGCGTCTCTGAATATTAAAATAGGCCTGATTGGCGATTGAAATCCCATCACTGCCGCAAAGACGCGCGGCGAAATCACCAACACACCAATATGGCGTGCCGACCGCTATACCATCAGAAGTGTCAACAATAGCGCCTTCCAGACGGTTCGAACATGTGTAAATTTCGGCTACACCGCCATCCAGGGCTTGAGACTTGCAGTTGACATCGCCTTGAATAGCGCCGGCATTGCGGTACACAGGGTAACAGGATGCATCCAACGTTGCGTTCGAAGCATGTGACTGGAACGTTATTAAAATTAATGCGTATCCGATCTTTCTTATGAAGCCACAGTGAGATGCACTCATCAGTATTCAATTTTGGTTGATAGAACGTGATTCGATCTATGGTCATCAGCCTCGAGCACCGTTCTCCCGTGACAGTGCACCGCCTGCCACTGCGATGCTGAGCCAGATTGCCACGTAGGCGGGCCAGCCCCTATGTGCGCCGGTGCTACAAGAAAGAGCTATGTGGCAGGCCTTCCCGCTTGCTGAAATACTTGCGGAGTCGGCCCACCATCAAAGGCCGTCTCTCAATCGGGCCAGTGCTATCGGAGTGAAGATCGCATAGGAACTTATCAATATTGTAATGTTCTTTCCGAAGCATAGGTATATATTTTTTGCCCCAAACAGGCTTTTGGACGCCTTTGCTTAACGGCTTTGCCCTCTAAAAGCAATAATTTGAAGCCAGCCTAGGTTTTCGCAGACGGCGCCAGCCTCTTCTGCGCGGAGGGACCTCCAAGAGCGCTACGAGCTGACATGGTTCTTCAACAATGGCGGGCAGAGCATGCTGTACCGACCAGCTACCTATGTCCGCCTAAAGCAGCAAGTGATGCCCGGAAGCCCGCAAATTGCAGGGAAAGACCGCACGCGCATGGCCGCAATATCGGATAACTGCTACCGACATGCGAGAAGACCGCCGGACGACAGCGTCGTCTATGGCATGCGCTAACAGCAATGCAGAGGAACAGGATTTTCGATGCGGGGCCGTCACCGGTCGCGGCGCAGTGCTGGCCTACGATGCACCAGCCGATACGCACGACCGCGAAGCAATGCTAGCTGTTGCAGCGCCCGAGCGTTTGATCTTGTGGGGAAAATGGTGCGGCTGGCTGGGATCGAACCAGCGACCCTTGGCTTCGGAGGCCAATACTCTATCCACTGAGCTACAGCCGCACGAGAGAGAACCGAAGGATACCGGCTTTCCTGCCGCACGTCTATCACAAAGCACAACTTTTCCTGCCGTGCCCGTCGGGACAGCAAAATTGCCCCGGTGCACCTCGCGCAACACCCCGTCAATAGGGCGTCTTGCCTATCCTTCAATTACGTTCCAAGCTGTATAGTTTGAGTCTATAATCGGTTGCTTTTCGGCGAGAAGTCAGCCATCCCTGATGTCATAAGATTAACACTGGCCACCGGCTCAGCAACTTGTACTAAGGAAATTATGAGCGACGCACATCACGAACATCAATCCGCCATCCGCACTCCGAAACAGCTGATCGCCGCAGTCATCGGCTTCTTCCTCGTCGTTATCCTCGGCATCATTCTCCTCGTTCAATACGTCACGCAGCAAAGGCTGGCAGGCGCCGGCTCGACCGCGCAGTCGCCGGAAGCCATCGCTTCGCGCCTGAAGCCAGTTGCTGACGAAGGCTTTACCCTGAAGGATGCCAGCGGACCGAAAGTGCTGCAGACCGGGGAAGCCATCTATACGTCGACCTGCCAGGCCTGCCATGGTGCTGGCGTGGCCGGGGCGCCGAAAACGGGCGATGCCGGGGCCTGGGGCGCGCGCATCGCGCAGGGTTACGACACCATCGTCAAGCATGCCATCGAGGGTATCCGGGCGATGCCGGCCAAGGGCGGCAATCCGGAGCTGGACGATGTCGAGGTGGCGCGTGCGGTCGTGTTCATGGCGAACCAGTCGGGTGCCAAGTTCAAGGAGCCGGAGGTGCCGGCGGCGCCAGCGGCCGCCGCGGCGGGCGATGCGGCGGCGCCGGCTGCCGCGCCGGCGGCGGAGCCGCCCAAGGGCTGAGCTGATCGGCTGGGATAAAAAAACCGCTCTTTCGAGCGGTTTTTTTATGGCTGGAGCGAATTGCTGAAACCGGGGAGCAGCCGAGGTCGCGGATAAGAACCGGGGTCAGTCCCCATGCGGGGACAGACCCCAAGCTTTTTACCAGATGATCACGCGCTCTTTCGGCGGCAGGTACATCTTGTCGCCGTCCTTGACCTTGAAGGCTTCGTAGAAGCCCGGCTGGTTGCGCATCGTGCCGTTGGCGCGGAACTGGCCTGGCGAGTGCGGGTCGGTCTTGATCTGCTGGATCAGCGCCGGCTCGCGCATCTTCATGCGCCACACCTGCGACCAGCCCATATAGAAGCGCTGGTCGCCCGTCAGGCCGTCGATCACCGGGGCCTTCTTGCCCTTCAGCGACAGCTTGTAGGCCTTGTACGCCACGGCCAGGCCGGAGTTGTCGCCGATGTTCTCGCCCAGGGTCAGCTCGCCGTTGACGTTGTAGCCCGGCAGCGGGCTGTAGGCGCTGTACTGCGCCACCAGCTGGCCGGTCTTGGCCTTGAAGTTCTTGTGGTCGGCCGCGCTCCACCAGTCGCGCAGGTTGCCGTCGCCGTCGTACTGGGCGCCCTGGTCGTCGAAGCCGTGGCTGATCTCGTGGCCGATCACGCCGCCGATGGCGCCATAGTTGACCGCGTCGTCCGCCTTTGGATCGAAGAACGGCGGCTGCAGGATCGAGGCCGGGAAGACGATCTCGTTCATTTCCGGGTTGTAGTAGGCGTTGACCGTCTGCGGCGTCATCAGCCACTCGTCGCGGTCGATCGGTTTGCCCAGCTTGTTCAACTCCTTGTTGTAGTTGAATTCGGTGGCGCGCTGCACGTTGCCCAGCAGGTCGTCGCGCTTGACCGTCAGCTTCGAGTAGTCCAGCCACTTGTTCGGGTAGCCGATCTTGGTGGTGAACTTGGCCAGCTTGCCTTGCGCTTCCTTCTTGGTGGCCGGCGTCATCCAGTCCAGCGTGTTGATGCTCTGCTTGAACGCGACCAGCAGGTTGTTGACCAGCTTTTCCATGCGTGCCTTGTACTCCGGCGGGAAGTGCTCGGCCACGTAGACCTTGCCGATGCTCTCGCCCACGGCCGCTTCGGTGGCGCTGACGGCGCGCTTCCAGCGCGGGCGGTTTTCCGTCACGCCCGACAGCACGGTGCCGTAGAACTCGAAGTTGGTATCGACGAACTGCTTCGACAGATAAGGTGCCGCTTCACGCACCATGTGCCACTGGGCGTACGCCTTCAGCGTGTCCAGCGACGTCGCCGTCAGCAGCTTGTCCAGCGCCTGGAAGTAGGTCGGCTGGCTGACGATCACGTACGTGACCTTGCCCTGCACGCCGGTGGCGGCCAGGTAGGCGTTCCAGTCGAAGCCGGGCATCAGTTCGCCGACCTTGGCGATGTCGTACTTGTTGTACGCCTTGACCGGGTCGCGCAGTTCGACCTTGGTCCACTGGATCCTGGCCAGCTCGGTCTCGAAGGCCACGATGGCCTTGGCGTTGTCCGCGGCCTTGGCGTCGCCGGCCAGGGTCAGCATCTTGGCGACGTGCTGCTCGTATTTCGCCAGCGCTTCGGCCAGCTTGGTGTCGTCCTTCTTCAGGTAGTAGTCGCGGTCCGGCAGGCCCAGGCCGCTCTGGAAGAAGTCGGCCACGTACTTGGTCGAATCCTTGTTGTCCTGGTGGATGGCGAAGCCCATCGGGGCCGTTACGCCGTAGCGGTTGAACTGCGCGATCAGCTTGGGCAGTTCCTTCTTGTCGGCGATGGCGGCGATCATCGCCAGTTCATCCTTGATCGGCGTGACGCCCAGTTGTTCGACGCGGGCCTCGTCCATGAAGCTGGCGTAGAAGTCGCCGATGCGCTGCTGGTCCGCATCGCCCTTGCCGGCAGCGGCGTTCGCCGCCGCGCGCTCGATGATGGCGCGCAGCTGCGGCTGGATGTCCTCGCGCAGCTTGGCGAACGAGCCCCAGCTCGATTTGTCGGCCGGGATTTCCGTCGTCTTCAGCCATTTGCCGTTGGTGTGGACGAAGAAATCGTCCTGTGCCCGCACGGATGGGTCGATATACTCGACTGCAATGCCGGACGCCAGCGCGCCGGTTGCGACCTTGCTCGCGGGGGCCTTGTCGGCCGCGCCGGCAATGCCGCAGACGCCGGCCAGCAGGCTCAGCGTTAATGCACTCAACAGATGTCGTTTCAAGATATTTCCCTCTTATATATGACAGTGGTATGACCGGTCAGCGCCGGCAACCGACAATAGCACACGGCCCAATGGCCGCATAACAAAAAGGCCACGCTTGTGGCCTTTTTGACTCGCTGGCTTTACCAGATGATCACGCGTTCTTCCGGCTTCACGTACAGCTTGTCGCCTTCCTTCACGCCGAACGCTTCGTAGAAGCCGGGCTGGTTGACGACCGTG
The DNA here is from genome assembly GCA_008011715.2 of [Empedobacter] haloabium. Lineage (NCBI taxonomy): Bacteria > Pseudomonadati > Pseudomonadota > Betaproteobacteria > Burkholderiales > Oxalobacteraceae > [Empedobacter] haloabium. Next base: position 6,394,846 of record CP136508.1, on the reverse strand, counting down.
CCGTTGGCGCGGAACTGGCCCGGCGAGTGCGGGTCGGTTTTCACTTGCACGATCTGCTGCGCCTCGCGCATCTTCGAGCGCCACACCTGACCGAAGCCCATGTAGAAGCGCTGCTCGCCCGTCAGGTTGTCGATCACCGGCGCAGGCTGGCCGTTCAGCGACAATTTATAGGCCTTGTACGCGATCGCCAGGCCGGAGTTGTCGGCGATGTTCTCGCCCAGGGTCAGCTTGCCGTTGACGTGGTAGCCCGGCAGCGGGCTGTAGGCGTCGTACTGCTTGACCAGCGCGTCGGTCTTGGCCTTGAAGTTGGCGCGGTCCTGCGCCGTCCACCAGTCGCGCAGGTTGCCGTCGCCATCGGACTGGCTGCCCGAATCGTCGAAGCCGTGACTGATCTCGTGGCCGATCACGGCGCCGATGGCGCCATAGTTGACGGCATCGTCGGCGCGCGCGTCGAAGAACGGCGGCTGCAGGATCGCGGCCGGGAACACGATCTCGTTGGCTGTCGAGCGATAGTAGGCGTTGACCGTCTGCGGCGTCATGCCCCACTCGCTGCGGTCGATCGGCTGGCCCAGTTTCGCCACGTTGCGGGCGTAGTCGAATTCGGCCGCGCGGCGCAGGTTGCCCAGCAGGTCGCCGGCGTTCATCTTCAGCTTGCCGTAGTCGCGCCATTTGTCCGGATAGCCGATCTTCGGCGTGAACTTGGCCAGCTTGGCCTGCGCTTCCTTTTTCGTCTCGGGGCTCATCCAGTCCAGCGTGTCGATGCTCTGCTTGTAGGCCAGCAGCAGGTTCTGCACCAGCTTTTCCATGCGCGCCTTGCGCTCGGCCGGGAAGTGCTTGGCCACGTACAGCTTGCCCAGGCCTTCGCCGATCGCCGCCTCGAGGACGCCGACGCCGCGCTTCCAGCGCGGCGGCTGTTCCGTCACGCCCGTCAGCACCGTGCCGTAGAAGGCGAAGTGCGCGTCGGCGAACGGTTTCGACAGGTAGGGCGAGGCGTCACGCAGCAGGTGCCAGGTCAGGTACGACTTCCAGGTGGCCAGGTCGGTCGCGGCCACCAGCTTGTCGAAGCCCTGCAGGTAGCTGGGCTGCATGACGATCACGTAATCGGTCTTGCCGGCGATGCCGGAGGCAGCCAGCGCGGCCTTCCAGTCGTAGCCCGGCGCCAGCTCGGCCAGCTTGTCGATGGCGATCTTGTTGTAGCGCTTGACGGGGTCGCGGTTCTCGACCTTGGTCCACTGCGCCTCGGCCAGCGCGGTTTCCAGCGCGACGATGGCTTTCGCCTGCGCGGCACCGTCCTTGCTGCCGGCCAGGGTCAGCACCTTGGCCACGTGCTGCTCGTATTTGGCCAGGGCGTCCGCCAGCTTGGCGTCGTCCTTTTTCAGGTAGTAGTCGCGGTCCGGCAGACCCAGGCCGCTCTGCGCCATGTAGGCGGCGTAGCGGGTCGACTCGCGGGCGTCCTGCGAGACGCGCACGGCGTACGGCGTGGGCGCGCCGATGCGCGTCAGGTGCGCGATCAGGCCGGGCAGCGCCTTCTTGTCCTTGATGGCGGCAATGCGCGCCAGCTCGCCGGCCAGCGGCCTGGCGCCCAGCTGGTCCAGCTTCGCTTCGTCCATGTAGCTCGTGTACAGGTCGGCGATCTTCTGCTCTTCGCCCTTCAGGCCCTTCTTCTTCTGCAGTTCCTCGACGATGTCGCGCAGTTGCGGCAGCGTGTCGTCGCGCAGCTTGGCGAACGAGCCCCAGCTCGATTTGTCGGCCGGGATCTCGGCCGTCTTGAGCCACTTGCCGTTCAGGTGCACGAAGAAGTCGTCCTGCGCGCGCACGCTCGGGTCGATGTACTGCGTGTCGATGCCGGAGATGGCGGCGCTGTCCGCCGCGTGGGCCGCCGTGGCGGCAAAGGCCGCGATCAGGGAGAGGGAAATGAGGTGTCGTTTCACGTTACCGCTTTCAAATTCGTTTATTCAGACCGGCTTAAAATTTTGTCTCCAGCCGCGCGCTCCACACCACGAACGTCGGGTTGACCGTTTCCGCCCGCGATGTCAGCCCGTTAGCGTACACCAGGTTGCTGCCCGGCGCATCCTCGGCCAGCGCGTTCGAGGCCGCGATGCGCAGCTGGGTGCGGGCGTCGAACTTCCACAGCGCGTACACGTCCAGCGCGCGCTTCTGGCCCGTCTCCACCACCTGCTCTGTATAAGAGACAGGTGCTGGTCTGCGTGCGGATCCTGGGGGTCCAGTTGTAGCTGCCACCCACCGTCAACGGCACCGCTTTCAGGCGGTAGTCCAGGCCCAGGTTGGCCGTCTGCTTCGCCTGCTGGTCGAGGCGGTTGTCCGGCCCGGGAATGCCGTCCACGCGCGACCAGAAGCGGCTGTAGTTGCTGCGCACGTCGATATCGGGCGCGTCGGCGATCAGTTCGTTCAGCTTGAACTTTGCTTCCAGCTCGATGCCGCTGGTGCGGGCGTGGCCGATGTTGGCCGGTGTGGACAGCCAGCGCGGACCGAGCTCGGTGTCGCGCAAGCTCAGCTGGCGGCGGATCAGGTTGTCGATATCGCGAATGAAACCGCCCGCGCTGACGATGCCGCCGCGGCCGATGTAGTGCTCGTACGCGAGATCGAGACCCGTGGCCAGTTCCGGCTTCAGGTCCGGGTTGCCGCTGCGGTCGGGCCGCGTGGCGCTGTTCAGGCGCGACAGGAATGGCGCCGCGATCAGGTCCTGCACGTTGGGCGACTTGTAGCTCTTGGTCAGGCTGGCGCGCAGCTGGTCCTTCTCGGAACCGGGGATGCGCCAGACGCCGTGCAGCAGCGGCGAGAACACGCTGCTGGTGTTCTTGACGGTGCCGGCGCTGCGGTCGCTGGTGGTGCGGATGCCTTCCCAGCGCAGGCCCACGTACATGCCGAATTGCGGCGTGACGTCCCACTCGTCCTGCGCGAACAGGGCGATGCGACGGGTGTCGGCGGTCAGGTTGTCGCCCGAGTCGGCGAACTGCGCATTGCCGTTCTTGTCGAGCGAGACGCGGGTCTGCTCGCGATGGCTCGCTTCCAGGTCCCAGCCCGCCGCCAGCAGGTGGCCCGCGCCCAGCGGCCGCGTGTACTTGCCGCCCGTGTTGATGCTGCGGTCGCGCGTCTTGTCGGTATCGGTGAAGCGATCCAGCAGGGTGCCGGCCGTGTCGTACTGGCGGCGCAGCGAGTCGCTGTCCATCTTGCCGGCACCGAAGCCGAATTTCACGTCCAGCTTGGCGTTGCCGTCCATCTTGTGCAGCCAGTTGCCGAAGCCGCGGAAGAACGTGCTGTCGTTGTGCGACTGCTGCTCGGCGAAGTTGTACTCGGGCGCGACGCTCCCTGCCGTCTGCACCAAGGTCGACGACGAGCCGCTGTCGCGCGTGTTATGCATCAGGAACGGCTGGAAGTTGAGCGTGTCGCCGTTGTCGAATTTATAGGACAGGCGCGGCGCCAGGTGGATCGCCTTGCCGGTACCGGAGCTTTCGTCCGTGACCAGCTGATCCTTCGTGACGCTGCCGTCACCCAGCGTGTCGAGGTTGCGCGTGCGCCCTTCATCGTGCTGGCGGTTCTGCCGGATGGAGCCGTTCAGCGAATAGCTGAACGCCCCCGACTTGCCTGGCACCGTGATCGACAGCTCGGGCGAGTGGCGCCCCGATTCGAGCGAATCGGACACCTTCAGCTGGTTGTCGCGCTGGACGTAATCCTCGCGCAGCACCACGTTGATCGTACCGGCGATCGCCCGCGTGCTGTGCTCCGCCACCGGGCCGCGCATCACCTCGATGCGCTCGACCTGGTCGGGCGAGATCGACTCCATCGAGAAGCCGGCCGGTGGACGCTCGCCGTTGACCAGCACCTGCGTGTAGCCGCTGCCCAGGCCGCGCATGCGCACGTCGCCGCCGCGGCCCGGCCGGCCGCCGATGGTCACGCCGGGCAGGCGTTTCAGCACGTCGCCCAGGTTGGAGTCGCCGTTACGGTCCAGTTCCTCGCGGCCGTAGATCTGCTTTGCCGCCGTTGAATTGCGGCGCACGTCCATTTCCGTCTGGCGCCCGCCGGTGATCGTCACCTGGGGGATGACCTTGTCAGCGGGCTTGTCGGGGGTGGTCGTGGTGGTGGCGGGCTTGTCGGACGCCGGGTCGGTCTGGGCCAGGGCGGTGCCGGCCAGTCCCAGCAGGGCGGCGCAGGCGAAGGGAGTCAAATGGTTCATGAGGTTTGGAATCGCACGGCGGACGGTATTGCCGCGCTTGCATTGTAAGCGCGGCCTTGCGCCCGGGCGTCGCCAACCCGCCGTTTTTTACTTTTCGATACTTTTCCCGGCGCGGGCAAAAAAAAAGCCTGCGCCGTGGGCGCAGGCCAAAACCACTTCAGGGTAGAGAGAAATACAAGCCCAGTGTAGGACGCTGGCCGGACCACTTCCGCCTTTCTTACATTTACTTACGCTCATTAACGCAGGCCATACAAGTTGTCGCTGGCTGTAACGTGAGCAATCCGGCAGGGTTGCATGTAAAGCGTGGTAAAGGCCGCGCTTTTCAAGGATCAGCCAGCACGACCTTGGAAAATCGGGTTTATACTGAATCGCATGGCGGCCGAGTGGCCGCCCTCGCATCAGAAGGTGATACATGGGCAAGAAACTGAAGAATTCCGGGCTGGTCGCCCTGGGTGTCGTGGCCGGCGTTGCCGTTTCCTTACAGTTCTCCGCACTGGCGCAGCGCGCCGAGCCGGCCTTGCCGCTGGAAGAGCTGCGCCAGCTGGCGGACGTGTATGGCCTGATCAAGTCCGATTACGTCGAACAGGTGGACGACAAGAAGCTGCTGACCGAAGCCATTTCCGGCATGGTCGCTTCGCTCGACCCGCACTCCGCCTACCTGGACAAGAAGGCCTATGCCGAGCTGCGCGAGGGCTCGCAGGGCAAGTTCGTCGGCCTCGGCATCGAGATCGCCCAGAGCGACGACGGCTACATCAAGATCGTCTCCCCCATCGAGGATTCGCCCGCCTACCGGGCCGGCATCAAGGCCGGTGACCTGATCACGCGCCTCGACCAGACGCCGTTGAAAGGGCTGTCGCTGGACGAATCGGTCAAGCGCATGCGCGGCGAACCGCACAGCAAGGTGACGTTGACGGTGCTGCGCAAGGACGAGCCGCAACCGCTGACCTTCAGCCTGGTGCGCGAGGAGATCCACCAGAAGAGCGTCAAGGGCAAGATCGTGGAACCCGGCTACGGCTGGCTGCGCGTGGCGCAGTTCCAGGAACCGACGGTGGACGACCTGGCCGCCAAGATCACGGAACTGTACCGGCAAGACCCGCATCTGAAAGGCCTGGTGCTGGACCTGCGCAACGATCCGGGCGGCGTGCTGCAGGGCGCCATCGGCGTCGCCGCCGCCTTCCTGCCGAAGGACACGCCGGTCGTCTCCACCAACGGCCAGCTGCCGGACATGAAAGAGATCTACTACGCGCGGCCCGAGTACTACTCGCTGCGCAGCGATACGGACGCGCTGGCGCGCCTGCCGGAAGCCGTCAAGCGCGTGCCGCTCGCGGTGCTGGTCAACACGGGCTCCGCGTCGGCCTCGGAGATCGTCGCCGGCGCGCTGCAGGACTACAAGCGCGCCACGATCATCGGCAGCCAGACGTTCGGCAAGGGCTCGGTACAGACGATCCGCCAGCTGACGGCCGACACGGCGCTGAAGCTGACCACGGCGCGCTACTACACGCCGCACGGCCGCTCGATCCAGGCCAAGGGCATCGTGCCGGACCTGAACGTCAACGAATACCCGGATGGCGACGGCCTGAACGCCCTGCGCATGCGCGAGGCGGACCTGGAGAAGCACCTGTCCAACGACCGCGAGGCGGAAGCGGCACGGGACAAGCGCGACGAACTGGAAGAGCAGATGCGCATCCTGGCGCTGGAGAAGAAGCGCAAGCCGCTGGAGTACGGCACGCCGGACGACTTCCAGCTGCGCCAGGCGCTGAACCACCTGAAGGGCCTGCCCGTCCAGCTGGCCAAGCCGGACTCGCAGATCGTGCAGGCGGGCGTGCCCGTCAAGCACAAGTAATCGGCATCATCGGAATTGATCGCGGCGCCAGCAATGGCGCCGTTTTTGCATCCAGGTTGATGTAAAATCCGAGCCTGTGCATTTTGCTAGTTTTTTTGGCAGCCGCGGCTGTCAGTAAGGCCGTTTCGACTGGTCAGCCGTTGCCACGGTGGCCTGTCAAAACGGCCTTCCTGCTTTTTTTCAGCTTATTAACGAATACGAAAGCTTAACAATGAAACAAGCCGTCATCAGCGGAACCGGTCTGTACACTCCTCCCTATTCGATCTCGAACGAAGAACTGGTCGACAGCTTCAATGCCTATGTCGAGCTGTTCAACGCGGAGAACGCGGCGGCCATCGCGGCCGGCACCGTGACGGCGCTGGAGCCGTCCAGCGCGGCGTTCATCGAGAAGGCGTCCGGCATCAAGTCGCGCTACGTGATGAACAAGGAAGGCGTGCTGGATCCGAAGCGGATGGCGCCGCACTACCCCGAGCGCGACAACGAGGAACTGTCGCTGCAGGCGGAGATGTGCGTGGCGGCGGCGCAGCAGGCGCTGGACCGCGCCGGCCGCACGGCGGCCGACATCGACATGGTGCTGGTGGCCTGCTCGAACATGCAGCGCGCCTACCCGGCCATGGCCGTCGAGGTGCAGCAGGCGCTGGGCATCGAGGGCTTCGGTTTCGACATGAACGTGGCCTGCTCGTCCGCCACGTTCGGCATCCAGACGGCGGCCACCGCCGTGCAGACGGGCCAGGCGCGCGCCGTGCTCGTGCTGAACCCGGAAATCACCAGCGGCCACCTGGACTACCGCGACCGCGACAGCCACTTCATCTTCGGCGACGCCTGCACGGCGATCGTCGTCGAGGCGGCCGACACGGCCGTGTCGAAGCACCAGTTCAAGATCCTCGACATGAAGCTGAAGACGTCGTTCTCGAACAATATCCGCAACAACTTCGGCTTCCTCAATCGCGGCGACGAAGCCGGCATCGGCCAGCCCGACAAGCTGTTCAAGCAGCAGGGCCGCAAGGTGTTCAAGGATGTGTGCCCGATGGCGGCCGAGACGATCAAGAACGCCATCGCCAACGCCGGCCTGGAACTGCCGCAGGTTGCCCGCTACTGGCTGCACCAGGCCAACCTGAACATGAACCAGCTGATCGTGCGCATGATCCTGGGGCGCGACGCGACGGCCGAGGAAGCGCCCGTCATCCTGGATACCTACGCCAACACGTCGTCGGCCGGCTCCATCATCGCCTTCCACAAGCACCAGGACGACCTGCCGCAGGGCGCCCATGGCGTCATCTGCTCGTTCGGCGCCGGTTACTCGATCGGCAGCATCGTCGTCGAGAAGCTGTAACCCGTCCAGGCCTGCGGGGCGGTTTTCCTTCTGCGTTTATACTCGGTGACGGGATGGCAACCGCCATGCCGCCACCGACGCCGGAAGGAACCCGCCCTGCATGCACCATGACGTCAGCCTGATCACCACCATTGCCGCGGCCCTCGGCTGCGGTCTCGTCCTCGGCTTCATCGCCAACCGCCTCAAGCTGCCGGCACTGGTCGGCTACCTGGCCGCGGGTATTCTGCTCGGCCCCACCACCCCCGGATTCATCGCGGATGCCCACCTGGCGGGGCAGTTGGCCGAGATCGGCGTGATGCTGATGATGTTCGGCGTCGGCCTACACTTCTCGCTGGACGATTTATGGGAGGTGCGCAAAGTCGCGCTGCCCGGGGCGATCCTGCAGATCGGCGCGGCGACGGCGATGGGCATGGGATTGGCGCATTGGTGGGGCTGGAGTCTCGGCGGCGGCCTGGTGTTCGGGCTGGCGCTGTCCGTGGCCAGCACCGTCGTGCTGCTGCGCGCGCTGGAAGAACGGGGCGTGCTGGAATCGTTCAACGGCCGCATCGCCGTCGGCTGGCTGGTGGTCGAGGACCTCGTCACGGTGCTGGTGCTGGTGCTGCTGCCGGCCCTCGCGCCCTCGCTGGGCGGCGACGCCACCGGTGCCGATCCGGAAGCGAGCCTGCTCAAAACCCTGGCCGTCACCCTGGGCCAGGTGGCGCTCTTCGTCGGTTTCATGCTGGTGGTCGGGCGCAAGCTGTTCCCATGGATCCTGTGGCAGGTGGCGCGCACCGGCTCGCGCGAGCTGTTCACGTTGTGCGTCATCGCGGCGGCGGTCGGCATCGCCTACGCTTCCACGGCGCTGTTCGGCATCTCCTTCGCACTGGGCGCGTTCTTCGCCGGCATGGTGCTGCGCGAGTCGGCACTGGCGCACCGCGCGGCGCAGGAATCGCTGCCGCTGCGCGACGCGTTTGCCGTGCTGTTTTTCGTCTCGGTCGGCATGCTGTTCGAGCCGGCCATCCTGGTCGAACAGCCGCTGCGCGTGCTGGCGGTGCTGGCCATCATCGTGCTCGGCAAATCGCTGGCCGCGTTCCTGCTGGTCGTGCTGCTGCGCTATCCGGCCCGCTCGGCGCTGCTGGTGTCGGCCAGCCTGGCGCAGATCGGCGAGTTCTCGTTCATCCTGGCCGCACTGGGCATTTCGCTCAAACTGATGCCGCAGGAAGGGCAAAGCCTGATCCTGGCGGGCGCGATCCTGTCGATCACGTTGAACCCGCTGATCTTTGCCGCCACCGGGCCGCTGGAACGCTGGCTGGGCAAGAACCGCATGCTGGCGGCCAAATTCGACCGCCCGGCCGACCCGCTGGCCGAGCTGCCGATGACGACGGCCGCGACCAAGCTGGCCGGCCAGGTCGTGCTGGTGGGCTACGGCCGCGTGGGCCGGCGCATCGCCGAAACGCTCAACAAGCACGGCATTCACTACGTGGTGGCGGAGCAGAACCGGGAGAAGGTCGACCAGCTGCGCCATGCCGGCGTGGCGGCCGTCGCCGGCAACGCGGGCGAACCGGCGGTGCTGATCCAGGCCCACATCGCCAAGGCGCGCATGCTGGTGATCGCCACGCCGGATACGTTCCACGTGCGCAGCATGGTGGAAGTCGCCCGCACCCTGAACCCGGACATCCGCATCGTCGTGCGCACGCACAGCGACGAGGAAGCCGAACTGCTGCGCCAGGACCGGATCGGCAAGGTCTACGTGGGCGAGGAGGAACTGGCCAACGGCATGACGGGCTACGTGCTGGCAACGTTCCAGGAACCGCACAGCGGCGGCCACTGAGCCCACCACTACAGCCCAGTTCGTGTCCCACCGCGGGGTCAGTCACCAAAACGGGACACAGCCTCTGCTGTAAGCATCCTGTGACGGCTCAGCCCGTGTCTCACAATGGTGACTGACACCGAGGTGGGAGTGACTGACACCGAGGTGGGACACGGGCTCGGCTGTTGGGGCGGGTTTTACAGGCTGGCGGCCAGTTCCGCGCCTTCGCGGATCGCGCGCTTTGCGTCCAGTTCGGCTGCCAGCGCGGCGCCGCCGATCTTGTGGTAGCGCGGGCCGCCGTTGGCCGCTTCGCCTTCCTTTGGCATCAGCTCGGTCTGGCTGTCCTGGCCGGCGCAGATAACCACGTTGTCCACCGCCAGCAGGCGCTCCTCGCCGCCCACCTCGATGTGCAGGCCCTGGTCGTCGATCTTCTTGTACGTGACACCCGCCATCATGACAACGCCATTTCTCGCCAGCACGGCGCGGTGCACCCAGCCGGACGTCTTGCCCAGGCCGGCACCTGGCTTCGTGGTCTTGCGCTGCAGCAGGTACAGCTGGCGCACCGGCGCCGGCGTGGCCGGCGGCACCAGCCCGCCGCCCGTGCTGGCGTGCAGGTCGACGCCCCACTCGGCCGTCCAGGTCTCCAGTGGCAGCGGCAACGGGTGACGGGTGTCGTGCAGCAGGTATTCGCCCATGTCGAAGCCGATGCCGCCGGCACCGACGATGGCGACCCGGGCGCCGACGGGCTTCTTGTGCTGCAGCACGTCCAGGTAGCTCAGCACCTTCGGATGGCCGATGCCGTCGATGGCCGGCATGCGCACCTTGATGCCGGTGGCGACGATGACGTCGTCGTAGCCGGCCAGGTCGGCACGCGTCACGCGGCGGCCCAGTTGCACATTCACGCCCGTCAGCTGCAGCTTGCGGCCGAAATAGCGGATGGTTTCCGCGAACTCCTCCTTGCCCGGCACCTGCATGGCCACCTTGAACTGGCCGCCGATGCTGTCGGCCGCGTCGAACAAGGTGACGTCGTGGCCGCGTTCGGCCGCGACGGTGGCCGCCGACAAGCCCGCCGGCCCCGCGCCCACCACGGCCACCTTGCGCCGCGCGGTCGTCTTGCGATACACCAGCTCCGTCTCGCGGCAGGCGCGCGGATTGACGAGGCAGGAGGCGCGCTGGTTCGAGAACGTGTGGTCGAGGCAGGCCTGGTTGCAGGCGATGCAGGTGTTGATCTCGTCGACGCGGCCTTGCGCCGCCTTGTTGACGAACTCCGGGTCGGCCAGGAACGGCCGCGCCATCGACACCATGTCCGCGTCGCCGCGCGCGATGATGTTCTCTGCCTCGGCCGGCATATTGATGCGGTTCGACGCGACCACGGGAATGCCGACTTCGCGCCGCAGCCGGCCCGCCACCTGGGCGAACGCCGCGCGCGGCACCGAAGTGACGATGGTCGGCACGCGTGCCTCGTGCCAGCCGATGCCGGTGTTCAGGATCGTCACCCCGGCCTGCTCCAGCGCGCGCGCGACGGTCACGACTTCCTCCCACGTGTTGCCGCCCTCGACCAGGTCCAGCAGCGAATGGCGGTACATGATAATGAAATCGTTGCCGACGGCCGCGCGCACGCGCCGCACGATCTCGACGGGCAGGCGCATGCGGTTCTCGATGGCGCCGCCCCAGCGGTCCGTGCGCAGGTTGGTACGGGCGCACAGGAACTGGTTCAGCAGGTAGCCTTCGCTGCCCATCACCTCGATGCCGTCGTAGCCGGCCTTCCTTGCCAGGCGTGCCGTGCGCACATAGGCGCGCATCGTCGCTTCGATGCCGGATTCCGTCAGCGCCTTCGGCTTGAACGGCGAGATCGGCGACTTCTTGCTCGACGCCGACACGACGAACGGCTGGTAGCCATAGCGCCCCGCATGCAGGATCTGCAGCAGGATCTTGCCGCCCTCCTCGTGCACGGCGCGCGTGACCTTGCGGTGATTGAACACGTCGCCGGCGAAATTGAGCGTGCCGCCGAACGGCAGCAACCAGCCTTGCCGGTTGGGCGAGATACCGCCCGTCACGATCAGGCCCACGCCGCCGCGCGCCCGCTCGCGATAAAACGCGGCCAGCTTGCCGTAGTTGTAGAAGCGATCCTCTAATCCGGTGTGCATGGAACCCATGACGACACGGTTGCGCAAGGTGGTAAAGCCGAGGTCGAGCGGGGCCAGCAGGTGGGAAAACTTGGACATGAAGGGTGGTTTTGATGTTTGTGCGCTGCCTAACGGTGGCCGCGTGCCGCGCTTGTATTCTGCCACCAGTTACCTTACGCTGGAAGAATGAAACGATTCCTGTTGTTACTTCTCCTCGGTTGCACGGCACCTGCGCTGACGCTCGCGCAGACGCCTCGCACCGACGTGCCGAAGCTGCAGGTCTCGGTCAAGCGCATCACGCAGGACGCCTTGCACATGTACGAGGTGGACGCCAACGGCACCGTGCAGGCGCCCTTGCCCACCGTCTGGCGCATCCTGACGGGCTACGACCGCATGGAGGAATTCGTGCCCGACCTGGTGTCGTGCCGGGTGCTGTCGCGTAACGGCAATGAGGTGATCATCGAGCAGTTCGGCACGGCGCGCTTCCTGTTCATGTCGCGCTCCATCCACCTGATCGTACGCGCGACGGAGCAGCCGATGTCCTCGATCGACATCGACCTGATCTCGGGCGACATGAAGCACTACGAATCGCGCTGGGAGCTGGTGCCGGTGCCCGAAACGGGCGGCACGCGCGTCATCTACACGGGGCGCATGATGCCCAACTTCTACGTGCCCGGCATCCTGGGCACCAACATCATCCGCGGCGACATCGAACGCATGATGGGCGCCGTGCTGGCCCGTCTCGACAAGGGCGGCACCAGCAAGGTGCCGGGACCGGCCACGGAGCTGGCGCGCAGCCATGTGGCCGGCGCCACCGCGCCCTGATTACGAGGGATACCAGTCCGACCCGCGCAGCTCGGCAAACTGTTCCAGGCTGCCGATCCGGATCACGACCGGATTCATGCTGGCCTGGCTGTGCATCGGCCGCCAGGCGAACTTCCATTCCTGTTCGGCCGCATCCTGCGCGCCCATCGTGAACGCGGCGCCCAGGGCTGCGCGGGTACCGTATTCGACGGCGCCATCGATGCCGGCCCAGTTCGGCAGCGTGCGCTGCACGGCGCGGTGGATGCGCTCGCCGAATTCTTCCGTGTTGTGGATCACCAGGCAGCAGTCGGCGCCGAAATGGTCGAACATGTCGTGGCTCCAGGCGCGCGAGAACGACAAGGTGAGAAAGCCGTTTTCAGGCCGCAGCACGAACTGGCCCTGGCTCAGGGCCAGTTCCAGTTCGCTGCGCGGGCCGTAGCGGTGCAAGGTTGGGGGACGTTGATAGTCGTGCATGAAAGAAGCGCTTACTCGTTGGTTTTCGGGGCCCGGCGCACGTGGCGCTGGGACCGCATGGCGGCGGAGGCGATGAAGATCTCGCGCAGCAGGAAGCCGAAGCTGGAAATCAGGCTGAACACGGCGGCCACGAACAGGCCCGCGATGTATTTCTCCAGCGTGAAATTGGTCGTATCGCCGATGAACAGCAGGGCGATGACGAGACAGACGAACAAGCCGCACGCGGTGGACAAGGTGATGGCGTAGTTAATCAGGTGCGAACGGCGGTACAGCACGTCCAGCTCGTTCAGGTAGCTGTCGTTGTAGGCGATGTCGAGCCGGTCCTCCAGCACGCGCGAACGGTCGATGATGCGGGCCAGCCGGTTGATCAGCACCTGCAGGTTGGTGCAGACGCCGGTCAGCAGGAAAACGGGCGCAATGGCCAGTTGAATGATGTGGCCGATATCGCCCAGCTGAATGTTCATCACTTTGTTGTGCGCGTGTATTGAGTGTTCCCGGTTCAACAGTGTAGCAGGCCGCGCACGGGGCCCGCCAAACGGCCCTGCGTCAGCCGAAACGGCCCTGGCGGCGGAACTGCTCCGTCGCCGCCACCAGCTCGCGGCTGATGCCTGTTTCCATGGCCGCGTGGCCCGCGTCCGGCACCATCACCACCTTCGAGCCGGGCCAGCGCTTGTGCAGGCGCCAGGCCGAGAACGGCGGGCAAATCACGTCGTAGCGGCCTTGCACGATCACGGCCGGCAGGTGGGCGATGCGGTCGACGTCGCGCAGCAGCTGGTCGTCCTCGAAGAAGCCGAGGTTGGCCATGTAGTGCGCTTCCAGCCGGCCCAGGCCCAGGTCGACGGTGTCGCAGGCCGGTTCTTCCGGTTGCGGCATCAGGAACACGCGGCGCCCCTCGAAGCGGCTCCAGGCGCGCACGGCCGGCCAGTACACCTCCGGGTCCGGGTCCATGATGCGCTTGTAGTAGGCCTGCAGCAGGTCGCCCCGTTCCTCGTAGGGCACGGCCTGCGCGAACTCCTCGTGGATCTCGGGGTGGAACCACTGGGCGCCGTCCATGAACCAATCGATCTCCAGCGCCGTGCACAGGAAGATGCCGCGCAGGACGAAGCCCAGGCAGCGCTCCGGATGCGCCTGGCCGTAGGCCAGCGCCAGCGTCGAGCCCCACGAGCCGCCGAACACCAGCCACTGCTCGATGCCGAACATGGCGCGCAGGCGTTCGATGTCCTCGATCAGCAATTGGGTCGTGTTATTGCGGGTCTCGCCCAGCGGCTGCGACTTGCCTGCGCCGCGCTGGTCGAACAGGATCACGCGGTAGTGGCGCGGGTCGAAGAAGCGCCGGTGCTGCGGCGAGATGCCCGCGCCCGGGCCACCGTGCAGGAACAGCACGGGGATGCCCTGCGGGTTGCCGACTTCCTCCCAGTAGATCGTGTGCAGCTCGTCCACCGCCAGGGTGCCGCTCTGCAGCGGGGTCACGGGTGGGAACAGGTAGGAGGACGGATCGGACATGGCGCGCTCGCAGAAATTCGGAGCACCGATTGTAACGGTTTTGTCGTGCCAGTCAGAAGAAGGTGTTGACGGCGCCGGTGACGCGATAGTCGTCCTCCACCAGCAGCAGCAAGGACCACTTGTCGAACGTGGTGCACGGGTGCGAGATGCCGCAGCCGACCAGGTCGCCCACGCGCAGCTTGTCCACCTCGTTTTCCGGCAGACGCAGGTAGGCATGCTGGTCGTTCATCTTCTCGATGCGCCAGCCGTCGTCCAGTGCCACCGGCCCTGCCTCCCCGATGCGATGGCGCAGCAGTGCGCGCGGCAGGCCCAGGTCATGCGAGGCGTCGCGCTTGCCCATGCCCAGGATCGCCAAGGTGGGCTCGGGCCGCGACAGCACGCTGCTCCACACTTCCAGCGCCGGCACCAGGCCGGGAGCGCCGCCGGCGCGCTCGTCCAGCTCGCGCGTCAGTTCGAAATAATGACCGTGATCGTTGGTCAGATAGCAGCCGCTGCGTACGATCGGCAGCACCGGGCGCGACGTGCCCGTCACGCCGGCAAAACACTGCGCCACCCGGTCGAAATACGCCGAGCCGCCGGCCGACAGCAGGATCTGCGCTCCCGCGAACAGGGCTTCGGCGTCGCACTGGCGTACCAGCGCCACCATCGCTTGCAGGAACGCGTCGACCCGTTCCAGGTCGGCCGCGCGGTCGGTCGTCACCAGCAAGCCCTCATAACCCTCGATGCCGGCCAGTTGCAGGCCGGGCGCCGCCGCGATCGCGCGCGCCACCGCCATCGCTTCGTCGCTGCTGCGACAGCCGGCGCGCTTGCCCTGCAAGCCCAGTTCCACCAGCAGCGGCAAGGGCCGGCGCAAGCCGCTGGCGGCCACCGCGTCCGCCAGGCGCCGCACGCCTTCCAGCGAATCGGCCAGCACGAACAGTTCAAACGCGGGATCGTCGCGCAGCAGGTGCAGCAGCACGCGGATGTCGCTGGCTGCCACCAGCTCATTGGCCAGCAACACGCGGCGCACGCCGAAGCGCGCCGCCACCTGCACCTGGCTGGCCGTGGCCAGCGTGATACCCCAGGCGCCATTGGCCAGCTGGGCATCGAACAGCTGCGGGCTCATCGTCGTCTTGCCGTGCGGCGCCAGCAGCGCGCCATGGCGTTCGCAGAACGCGCGCATCCAGTCCAGGTTGTGCCGCAGGCTGGAGGTCTTCAGCAGCGCGACGGGAAATCCCGTGTCGCCCGCCAGCACGTTCCAGCGCTGCACGCCGATCATGTGCTGGCGCAGCGGCGCGGTCAGCGCCAGGCCTTTTACGCCGGGCGGCAGCAGTTGTTCGTCGAGCTGGGACAGCGCCAGGCCGCCAGTGGGTAAGGTCGTCATCTCGGTCCTAAAACAAAAACACCGCCTCGCGGCGGTGTGTTGGCTATTAAAACGCCGGGTTACGACATGTGCTGGCCGCCGTTGATGGCGATGTTGGCGCCGGTGACGAAGGCCGCTTCGTCCGAGGCCAGGTAGGCGACCAGGCCGGCCACTTCGTCTGGTTTTACCCAGGCGGCCCATCGGGATTTGCGGGATGATCTTGGTGTCCAGCACTTCCTGCGGGATTTCCGTGACCATCTTGGTGCCGATATAGCCCGGCGAGATGGTGTTGACGGTCACGCCCTTGCGTGCCACTTCCAGCGCCAGCGCCTTCGTGAAGCCGTGCACGCCCGCTTTCGCGGCCGAGTAGTTGGTCTGGCCGAACGCGCCCTTCTGGCCGTTGACGGACGAGATGTTGATGATGCGGCCCCAGCCGCGCTCGACCATGCCGTCGGTGACCGGTTTCGTCATGTTGAACACGGAGTCCAGGTTGGTGCGCATGACGGCGTCCCAATTGACCTTGTCCATCTTCTTGAATGTCATGTCGCGGGTGATGCCCGCGTTGTTGACCAGCACGTCCACCGGGCCGATGTCCCGTTCGATCGCCGCCACGCAGGTCTGCGCCGAATCGTAATCGGACACGTCGCATGGATAGGCGGAGAACTGGTAGCCGGCTTCCTTCATCTGGTCCAGCCAGGCCTGGTATTTCGTGTTGGAAGGGGAATACGTGGTGACCACCTTGTAGCCCAGTGCCAATAGCTTGATGCCGATCGCTTCGCCAAGACCACCCATGCCGCCTGTTACCAATGCAACTCGTGCCATATGTCTTCCCCTCTTAGTTTGCGTTCTCACGACGGCCGCCCCGCCTTGGAGCGGCCGCTACTGCTAAATGAAGCTATCAGCGCAGTGCCAGCCGCGTGCTTCAGTCGCGCTCGACCGCCAGCGCCACGCCCATGCCGCCGCCGATGCACAGCGAGGCCAGGCCTTTCTTCGCATCGCGCCGCACCATCTCGTGCAGCAGCGTGACCAGGATGCGGCAGCCGGAGGCACCGATCGGGTGACCGATCGCGATGGCGCCGCCATTGACGTTGATCTTGCTGGTATCCCAGCCCATTTCGCGGTTGACGGCGCAGGCCTGCGCGGCAAATGCCTCGTTGATTTCCATCAGGTCCAGCTGGTCCGGCGTCCAGCCGGCTTTTTTCAGCGCCAGGCGGCTGGCCGACACGGGGCCCATGCCCATGAACGCCGGGTCCAGGCCGGACGACGCGTACGACTTGATGCGTGCCATGGGCTTCAGGCCCAGCTCGCGCGCCTGCGTGGCCGACATCATGACGACAGCGGCCGCGCCATCGTTGATGCCCGACGCGTTACCGGCGGTGACGGAGCCTTCCTTGTCGAATGCCGGGCGCAGGCCGGACAGGCCTTCCAGCGTGGCGCCGGCCTTGATGTACTCGTCCGTATCGAACGTGAAGGAGCCCTTCTTCTGCGGCACTTCCAGCGGCAGGATCTCGTCCTTGAACTTGCCTTCCTTCTGCGCCGTTTCCGCCTTCAGCTGTGACTGCAGCGCGAACTCGTCCTGCTGGCTGCGCGAGATGTCATACTTCTTGGCAACGTTTTCAGCGGTGACCCCCATCAGGTACTGGTTGTAGACGTCGAACAGGCCGTCCACCACCATCGTGTCCACCAGTTTCGCGTCGCCCATGCGGAAGCCGTCGCGCGAATTGGGCAGCACGTGCGGGGAGGCGCTCATGTTTTCCTGGCCGCCTGCGATGATGATGCCGGCGTCGCCGCACTTGATGGCCTGGGCCGCCAGGTGGGTGGCCTTCAGGCCGCTGCCGCACACCTTGTTGATCGTGAAGCCGGGGATGCTGTCCGGCAGGCCCGCCTTGATCAGCGCCTGGCGCCCCGGGTTCTGACCCGCGCCGGCCGTCAGCACCTGGCCCATGATCACTTCGCTGATCAGGTTCGGGTCGATGCCGGTCTGGGCCATCAGGCCCTTGATGACGTGGGCACCCAGCTCCGCTGCCGGGATCTTCGCAAGGCTGCCGCCGAACTTGCCGACCGCGGTGCGGGCTGCGGCAACGATAACTACATCATCCATTTCATTCTCCAGTGCGCTGACCGGTTATGTCAGCAGGGTTGTCGAAGCGCTACTACGCTTCATTCTATCGAAGTGCGGGACAACGTTCCAGCGAAGTCCTTGCCCAATTCGCCCAGCATCGTGTTGAGGTCGCTGGCCACGCCCGCCATGCCGCGCCCGTAGGCATGGGCACGGTTGAGCGCCTGATGCGACTGGACAGCGGCCAGGCCGATCAAATCTTGCGGATCGCGCACGAACAGCAGCTGGTTTGACGCGGCCGTGGCAGCCGCCAGCTGGTCGCGCGCCAGGTTGACGTTGACGTCGAACAGGCTGGCCCCGCTGTCGAACGCCGTGCGGGCCAGTGCATTGCCATGGGCCAGCTGGCTTTCCAGCATGGTGCGGGTAACGTAGAACAGTTCGGCAGGCAGCGTGAACATGGCAATCCTTTCGGGCGGCTGATATGGCGCAAGGATCTTCATCGTAAATGCCTGCTGAGCACGAGCATTTGATATTGATCAAACTTTGTCAGGACAGCAATTTGATCCCGTCCAGCGTGGCCGCGCATTGCTCGCGGATGACCTTGACGAAGTCGGCGACATACGCCTTCTGCCGCAACGCGGCCGGCACGGACACGTACAGGTCGCTCCACAAACCGTGCTCGCCCAATGGCCGGGCGATGACGTAGTCGTAGTCGACGTAGTTCTTGATGGCCCAGTTCGGCAACGCGGCCAAGCCGCGCCGGCTGGCCACCAGCTGCAGGATCGCCACCGTCAGCTCGGCCGTGCGGCGCTGGAACGCGACGCCGGCCGGGCGCAGCATCTCGCGGATCAGGTCGATGCGCTGTTCCGGCACCGGATAGGTGATCAAGGTCTCGCCTTCGAAATCGGCGGCGTGCAGGCGCCGGTGGGTCGCGAGCCGGTGCTTTTGCGCCATCACCGTCAGGATCTCGAAGCGGAACAGGGGGAAGGTGGCGTAATCGGCGCTGTAGTCCGAGCCGATGACGAGGTCGGCCGCACCGGTGCGCAGCAGCTCGGCCGGCTCGCTGTGGAAGCCCGACACCAGGTCGATCTCCACCTCCGGCCAGCGCGCCCGGAACTCGTCCATGACAGGCATCAGCCAGTCGAAGCACGTGTGGCACTCCAGCGCCACGCGCAACTGGCCCTGGTCGCCCTGCATCAGGCGGGCGACGTCGCGCTCGGCCTGCTCGATTTCGGGCAGCATCATGTCCGCCAGGCGCAGCAGGCGCGCGCCGATGGCGGTAAAGCCGATCGGCACGGTCTTGCGCTCGAACAGCGGGCCGCCATAGCGGTCTTCCAGCAGCTTGACCTGGTGCGACAGCGCGGACTGCGTCAGGTTCAACAATTCGGCGGCGCGCACCAGGCTGCCGGCGGAACGCAGCGCGGCAAGCGTGCGCAAATGACGGATCTCCAACATGACCTTTCCGAAGTTCAGCCGACGGCTGGATGAATAATTTTCATGGGAACGCGCAAAATCTTTCGTTTGGCTTATCCAAATGATTGTCGCACACTCTACTGCACCAATATTTAAATGGCATGACAAATGAAACAAATTGCTCTCCACGTCCCCGGCTTTCCCCGCATCGGCGCCGCGCGCGAACTGAAATTCGCGCTGGAAGCGTATTGGCGCGACGAACTGTCCGCGACCCAGCTGGAGCGAACAGCCGCCGACCTGCGGGCGCGCCACTGGGCGGCCCAGCGTGAGGCGGGCCTGGACTACGTGACCGTCGGCGACTTCGCGCTGTACGACCACGTGGCCAACCACATCCAGCTGCTGGGCTGCGAGCCGGCCCGCTTTGCCTTCGGCGCCGCCGAAACGCCGCTGCAGCGCTACTGCATCATGGCGCGTGGCCGCAGCGGGCGCGACGAATGCACCTGCGGCAGCGCCCACGCGGCCAGCCCGGCCCTGGCGATGATGAAGTGGTTCGACACCAACTACCACTACCTCGTGCCGGAATTCGATGCCGACACGTGCTTTACCCTGTCCAGCGAGCGGCTGTTCGACGAGGTGGCCGAGGCGCAGACGCTCGGTCATGCCGTCAAGGTGTCATTGCTGGGCCCGCTGACCTTCCTGTGGCTGGGCAAGGGGCTGGACGACCGCCTGGCGCTGCTGGACCGGCTGCTGCCGGTGTATGGCGAAATCCTGGCACGGCTGAAGCAGATGGGCGTGGCCTGGGTCCAACTGGACGAGCCCATCCTTGGCCTGGACCTGCCGGCGCCGTGGCGCGGCGCCTTCGAAAACGCGTATTGGCAGCTGAACCAGGCTGGCGCGCCATTGCTGCTGGCCACGTATTTTTCCCCGCTGGAGGAAAACCTGAGCCTGGCATGCCGGCTGCCGGTTACCGGCCTGCATGTCGATGGGGTACGTGCGGCGCATGAGCTCGTCAACGTGGCGGACTGGCTGCCGGCCCATAAAGTGCTGTCGGTCGGCATCGTCGACGGCCGCAATATCTGGCGCACCGATCTGGATCTCGCGCTGGCCCGGCTGGCGCCCGTGCTGGACAAGCGGCACGGCGACCTCTGGCTGTCGACCTCCTGCTCACTGCTGCACGTGCCGTACGGCCTGGCCGGCGAAACGCAACTCGATAGCGAGCTGAAAAGCTGGCTGGCGTTTGCCGAGGAAAAGCTGGGCGAGCTGGCCCTGCTGCGCGCCGCCATCGTCACCCCCCACGCCGCGGGCGTGCAGGCGGCGTTGGCGCAAGCGCGCGCAACGGTCGCCAGCCGTCGTGCCAGCCCGCGCGTGCACAACGCCGCGGTGGCCGAGCGCGTGGCGACGCTGCCCGCCAACGCGGACCAGCGCCCCGTCCCGTTCGCCGAACGGCGCGCGCTGCAACAGCAGCGCCTGAACCTGCCGGCGTTTCCCACCACGACGATCGGTTCGTTCCCCCAAACCGACACGATCCGGACGGCGCGTGCCGCCTTCCGCCGGGGCGAGCTGGACGCCGCCGCTTACGAGACGGCCATGCGCGCCGAGATCGCCCACGCGATCGGCCAGCAGGAAATGCTGGGCCTGGACGTGCTGGTGCATGGCGAAGCCGAGCGCAACGACATGGTCGAGTACTTCGGCGAGCAGCTGGAAGGCTTTGGGTTCACGCTGCACGGCTGGGTCCAGTCGTACGGCTCGCGCTGCGTCAAGCCGCCCATCATCTGGGGCGACGTGCACCGGCCGGCGCCGATGACGGTCGCGTGGTCGGTCTATGCGCAAGGGCTGACGGACCGTCCCGTGAAGGGCATGCTGACGGGGCCGGTCACGATCCTGCAGTGGTCGTTCGTGCGCGACGACCAGCCGCGCGATGTGACTGCCACGCAGATCGCGTTGGCCATGCGCGACGAGGTGGCCGACCTGGAACGGGCCGGCATCGCCGTCATCCAGATCGACGAGCCCGCCTTGCGCGAAGGCCTGCCGCTGCGCCGCGCGCGGCACGCGGCGTACCTGGACTGGGCCGTGCGGGCGTTCCGCCTCACGGCCGGCGCGGCGGGCCCGGCCACGCAGATCCACACCCATATGTGCTACGCGGAGTTCAACGACATCCTGCCGCAGATCGCCGCGCTCGATGCGGACGTGATCACGATCGAGACGAGCCGCTCGGCGATGGCGCTGCTGGACGGCTTCGGCAGCTTCCGCTACCCGAACGACATCGGCCCGGGAATCTACGACATCCATTCGCCGCGTGTGCCGGACAGCCGCGAGATCGCCGCGCTGCTGCGCCGCGCCCAGGCAGTTATTCCGTCACGGCAACTATGGGTCAATCCGGACTGCGGCTTGAAAACGCGCGGCTGGCAGGAGACGTCCGCGGCATTGCGCGCGATGGTGGCGGCGGCTCGCCAGCTGAGGCTGGAAGCCGCGTAAATACTGGGGAAACGGGCCGCGTTCGTCTCCCAAGATTTGGTTTTTGACAGTAAAATGCTCGGGCCCGGAAATGCCCGACCATTTACTATCGTCATGTCAAAAAGCCCGTTTCAAAAGCCCATCGAAATCAAGATTTCCACCGTCGTCGCCGTGTCAGCGATCCTGCATACGTCCGACGGCATCGCGCTCGATGCGGCGCTGAAGGGCATGACGGGTGGCGTGCCCGATTTCTTCGAAGGCGACCTCGCCGTCATCGATGTCGGCGACCTGGCGCCCGGCTGCGAGCGCATCGACTGGGCCAGCACCATCGCGCTGCTGAAGAAATACCGTCTGAATCCCGTCGCCGTGCGCAATGCGCGGCCGGACATGATCGAGGAAATCGCCGCGCACGGCCTGTCGTTGGACACGGGCAAGCGCGACGACACCCCGGCCGTCGCGCCCGTTCCCGCCGCACCGGCGCCGGAACCGGTCGCGCCGCCGCCCGCCCCCGCGCTGACACCCGGCGCGAATGGTGCGGACAAGGCCGCGACCTTGATCATCGACACGCCCGTGCGGGCCGGCCAGCGCATCTACGCGCGCGGTGGCGACCTGATCGTCATGGCCGTCGTCAACAACGGCGCCGAGATCATCGCCGACGGCAGTATCCATGTTTACAACACCCTCAACGGCCGCGCCCTGGCCGGCGCGTCGGGCGATGCGAATGCCCGCATCTTCGCTCTGGCGATGGCGCCGGAACTGGTGTCGATCGCGGGTGTTTACCGGACGTTCGAGGACGGATTCCCCGCCGAACAGGCCCGCCAGCCCGCACAAATCAGGCTCAACGGTGACAAACTGGATATACAATCCGTTAATTCGGCAACGCGCGCGTGATGCATTGACAACGTCCAACCAGCGCAGTTCACTCTAAAGGATTACTTGTGGCAAGAATTATTGTTGTAACGTCCGGCAAGGGCGGTGTCGGCAAAACGACGTCCAGCGCCAGCTTTTCCACCGGCCTCGCCATGCGCGGCCACAAGACGGTCGTCATCGACTTCGACGTGGGGCTGCGTAACCTGGACCTGATCATGGGCTGCGAGCGCCGCGTCGTGTATGACCTGATCAACGTGATCAACAAGGAAGCATCGCTGCACCAGGCCCTGATCAAGGACAAGCACTGCGACAACCTGTTCATCCTGCCCGCCTCGCAGACGCGCGACAAGGATGCGCTGTCCGAGGACGGCGTGGAGGCCGTGCTGGCCGAACTGATCAACATGGGCTTCGAGTTCATCATCTGCGATTCGCCGGCCGGCATCGAGCACGGCGCGCTGATGGCGCTGACGTTTGCCGACGAGGCGCTGATCGTGACGAACCCGGAAGTGTCGTCGGTACGCGATTCCGACCGCATCCTCGGCATCATCCAGGCCAAGTCGCGCCGCGCCCAGTCCGGCGGCGAGCCCGTCAAGGAACATCTGCTGATCACCCGCTACTCGCCCAAACGCGTCGAGGCGGGAGAAATGCTGAGCTACACGGACGTGCAGGAAATCCTGCGCATCCCCCTGATCGGCATCATTCCGGAATCGGAACAGGTGCTGCACGCTTCGAACCAGGGCAACCCGGCCATCCACTTCAAGGGGACGGACGTGGCCGAGGCCTATGAAGACGTGGTCGCCCGCTTCCTGGGCGAGCAAAAGCCGCTGCGGTTTACCGATTACGAGAAACCGGGTCTCCTCAAGCGTATCTTTGGAGCAAAGTAAATGGCCCTGCTATCCTTCCTGTTCCAGAGCAAGCCCAAAACGGCCACGGCCGCGAAAGAGCGTCTGCAAATCATCATCGCGCGCGAGCGCAACGGCCGCACGGGTCCGGACTTCCTGCCCGCGCTGCACAAGGAGCTGATCGAGGTCATCTCCAAGTACACCAAGGTCAACGCCGACGACATCAAGATCTCGCTGGACCGCCAGGGCAACCTGGAAGTGCTCGACGTCAACGTCGTCCTGCCGGACGCCTGAGCTCCCGACGCGCAGCCCAGTCCACGGCCGAGTCCGTGTCCCATCCCGTCAGTCACCGGAGTGGGCCACGGGCTCGGCCGTTTTCATTTCACCAGTGCCCAGCTCGTGTCAGTGTTGGTGCCTGACCCCGATGTTGACACGAGCTCAGCGTTTGGCGGCCAGCAGTTCCTGTGCCACCTTCGCGCACGCCTCGACGTGCTGGTAGCCGATCTGGCGGAACGCGAAAAAGCCGATCGCGGCCGCCGCCGCCTGGCCCGCCAGCGGCACGATTTTCGACGCCTGCTTGGCCACCAGCTTCTTGCCCGATTTCTGCACCACCTTCAGCAACAGATCGCGCGTGATCAGGCGCCCGACCAGCGAGCCGCCGACGCTGACAGCCGCCTGGTAAGCAATCAGCCGGTAGTGCGGCTGCAGCTTGTCCACCTGTTCGGCCGTAAGCCCGAATTCGCGGTTGACGTCCTCGATCAGCTGCGTAAACAGTTTCAAATCCGACAAAATATCGAGGCCCGGCAACGGCACGGCGGAGACCCCGGCCGACACGGCGGCCCGGCGTCGCACCATGCGGCGGCAGCGTTCCCTGACCTCGGCGACATCCTCCGGCGACCCCGGCAGAAGTTCCCATCCGCTGTCC
Organism: [Empedobacter] haloabium; assembly: GCA_008011715.2. Classification (NCBI taxonomy): domain Bacteria; kingdom Pseudomonadati; phylum Pseudomonadota; class Betaproteobacteria; order Burkholderiales; family Oxalobacteraceae; species [Empedobacter] haloabium. The sequence continues at coordinate 6,370,874 of CP136508.1, read as the reverse complement.
ACGTGACCCCCTCCCCGCTTAATTTCCAGCTGTAAAAGTTGATTGAAAGTGAAGCTTTTTGAGTGTACCGTGTATTAGGAAAGTGGGTCCGCACAGGTCCTGTTCATAATACTTTCTAGAAATAATTGGTTTGTTTAGTAACTATTTTTGTCAATCCCTGTTATATTCCTGTGACTAAGCCTTACCCACTCGCGTTAACTTGTCGATTAAGATGAAAATCGTCGTTTTAGATAATGACCGTAGCCAGTCCGACCTGATCTGCCAGGTCCTGACTTCGGCAGGCCATGTCTGCCATGGTTTCCAGACCGGTAAAGACCTGCTGAGCCAGCTCCGCAAGGAGGAATACGACATGCTGATCTTTGACTGGCAGGTAAGCGATATGGGTGGCGCGGAGCTGATGCGCAAGGCCCGCGAAAAGCTGAACGAAAAAGCGCCAGTGCTGTTCATGACCAGCAGTTCCGGCGAGGACGACATCGTGGCCGGCCTCGACGCCGGTGCGGACGACTACATGATCAAGCCGCTGCGCCGCAGCGAAATGGTGGCACGGGTGCAGGCACTGTTGCGGCGCGCCTTCCCCACGCAGAACGGCGCCGAACAGTTGCAGTTCGGCCAATATGTGTTTGAAACCCGGCCTGGACGCCTGCTGATGGACGGCAATGTGCTGGACGTGACGCACAAGGAGTTTTACCTGGCGCTGCTGTTTTTCCGCAATATCGGCCGCCCGCTGTCGCGTGCCTATATTCATGAGGCCGTATGGATCCGCGAGACCGACGTGCCGTCGCGCACGATGGACACCCACGTGTCCCGCGTACGCAACAAACTGCAGCTCAAGCCCGAGAACGGTTTCCGCCTGGTACCGGTCTACAGCTACGGCTACCGCCTGGAAAAGCTGGGCGGCTGACCCGATCTGGCGGGGGCTGGGACGATTTGTCCTAGCCTTTCCAGAGGGACAGAAAAAAGATCGGTCGGGCACATCACGGTATAATGTCCACCTACGTCCTTGATTTTTCAAGAAATGCAACTGCTTGCCGTCGGCCTCAACCACACCACAGCTCCGGTCGCCCTGCGCGAACGGCTGGCGTTCGCGCCGGATCAGCTGGCGACGGCGGTGGCGGCGGCGCGCAACTGGTTCCAGCGCCTGGACACGCGCGGCAGCGACGAGGCCGCGATTCTGTCCACCTGCAACCGCACGGAGCTGTATGCGGCCAGCGCGGCAGACAATCCACTCGACGCCGGTGCCCATTTCCTGGCCGATTTCCACAAGCTGAACTACAGCGAACTGCGTCCGCACCTGTACATGCTGCCGCAACACGAGGCCGTGCGCCACACGTTCCGCGTGGCATCCGGGCTGGACTCGATGGTGCTGGGCGAAACCCAGATCCTGGGCCAGATCAAGGACGCGATCCGCACCGCCGACGAGGCGGGCGGCCTGGGCACCTACCTGCACCAGCTGTTCCAGCGCAGTTTCTCGGTCGCCAAGGAAGTGCGCAGCACCACCGAGATCGGTGCGCACAGCGTGTCGATGGCGGCCGCGGCCGTGCGGCTGTCGCAGCGCATCTTCGACAAGATCAGCCAGCAGAACGTGCTGTTCATCGGCGCCGGCGAAATGATCGAGCTGTGCGCCACGCACTTCGCGGCGCAGACGCCGAAGTCGATCACGGTGGCCAACCGCACGCTCGAGCGCGGCGAAGCGCTGGCACACCGTTTCAACGGCAAGGCCATGCGCCTGGCCGACCTGCAGCACCAGCTGCACCAATATGACATCCTGATTTCGTCGACGGCGTCGTCCCTGCCGCTGATCGGCCTGGGCATGGTCGAGCGCGCCATCAAGGCGCGTCGCCACAAGCCCATGTTCATGGTCGACCTGGCCGTGCCGCGCGATATCGAGCCGGAAGTGGCGCGCCTGAACGACGTGTTCCTGTACACGGTGGACGACCTGGCCGATGTGGTGCAGACCGGCATCGAGAACCGCCAGGCCGCCGTCGCACAGGCCGAGGCCATCATCGAAACGCGCGTGCAGTCGTTCATGCACTGGGTCGACGACCGCGCCGTCGTGCCCGTCATCCAGGGCCTGCAGGAAAACGGCGAGGCGATCCGCCTGGCCGAGCTCGAGCGTGCCCGCAAGCTGCTGGCCAAGGGCGAGGACGTCGATGCCGTGCTGGAAGCACTGTCCAAAGGCCTGACGGCCAAGTTCATGCATGGCCCGCAGCAGGCCTTGCACCGCGCCCAGGGCGAAGACCGCGCCCAGCTGGCCGAACTGCTGCCCCAGCTGTTCCGCGGCCGCCGTTAGCGGCCCCGCCCCGCCCGTGTGCCGCCCCGCGCGGCTGTCGTTGTTCCCTCTTTCGATTTCGAGATTATGAAACCATCCATGTTGTCCAAGCTGGACCAGCTTGCCAATCGCCTCGTCGAACTGGACGAGTTGTTGATGTCCGAAGGCGCCACGGCGAATATGGACAACTACCGCAAGATGACGCGCGAGCACGCCGAACTGGGCCCGTTGGTGGCGCTGTATAAAAGCTACCAGCAGGCGCAAGGCGACATCGCCGAGGCCCAGCAGATGCTGGCCGATCCGGACATGAAGGAGTTCGCCCAGGAGGAAATCGAGACGGGCAAGACGCGCCTGGCCGAGCTGGAACTGGAGCTGCAGAAGATGCTGCTGCCGAAGGACGCCAACGACGAGCGCAACATCTTCCTGGAAATCCGCGCCGGCACGGGCGGCGACGAGTCGGCGCTGTTCGCCGGCGACCTGCTGCGCATGTACACCCGTTTTGCCGAGCGCAGCCGCTGGCAAGTCGAGATCGTCAGCGCATCCGAGAGCGACCTGGGCGGCTATCGCGAGGTGATCGCCCGCATCGTCGGCAATGGCGCGTATTCGAAACTGAAGTTCGAGTCGGGCGGGCACCGCGTGCAGCGCGTCCCGGCCACGGAAACGCAGGGCCGCATCCACACGTCCGCCTGCACGGTGGCGGTGATGCCGGAAGCGGATGAAGTCGAAGACGTGCACATCAACCCGGCCGACCTGCGCATCGACACGTTCCGCGCGTCTGGCGCCGGCGGCCAGCACATCAACAAGACCGATTCGGCCGTGCGCATCACACACCTGCCCAGCGGTATCGTCGTCGAATGCCAGGATGACCGCTCGCAGCACAAGAACAAGGCGTCGGCCATGAAGGTCCTGGCGGCGCGCATCAAGGACGTGCAGCTGCGCGAGCAGCAGTCGAAGGAAGCGGCCACCCGCAAGAGCCTGATCGGCAGCGGCGACCGCAGCGAGCGCATTCGCACTTACAACTTCCCACAAGGCCGGATGACCGACCACCGCATCAACCTCACCCTGTACAAGCTGGACATGATCATGGACGGCGACCTGACCGAGCTGACCACGGCGCTGGCCGCCGAGCACCAGGCCGAGCTGCTGGCCGCGCTGGGCGACTAAAGCCCAGCCCGTGTCCACCATGGGGTTACACCCCGACATCGACACGATCTCGGCCATTCGCTGCAGTTGAGTCCGTGTCTTTGTCGGGGTGTAACCCCACAGTAGACACAGCCTCGGCCATCGTCCTGTCGAGGTCGTGTCTCACTTTGGTGACTGACCCCGCGGTGGGACACGGGCTCGGCTGTTGGCGGCGTTAAGGGCCGGCTAAGGCCCGGGCGCCGCTTTGTGCGAGAATTGGCGCGGCCGATCCACTGATAATTTCTATAAACGATGAACTCGCGCACCATTCTCCTGACGACCGCCGCCATTTGCTTCCTGCTGATCGCCGTGGCGCTGTACCTGCAGCACGTGGTGGACCTGCTGCCCTGCCCGCTGTGCGTGATCCAGCGCTACCTGTTCCTGGCCATCGCCATCGGCTGCCTGATCGGTGCGTTCAGCCGCAAGCCGAAGGTCGGCGCCGGCATCGGCCTCGTGGCCGGCCTGGCGGGGCTCGGCTTCGTGGGCAAGCACCTGTACGTGCTGGCCCACCCGGGCTTCTCGTGCGGCATCGATCCGGTTGAAACCTTCCTGAACAAACTGCCGACGGCGACCTACCTGCCGTGGGTGTTCCAGGCCGACGGCCTGTGCGAGAACGCCACCGAGGGCTTCCTTGGCCTGTCGATCCCGCAGTGGTCGGCCATCTGGTTCGTCATCCTGACGGCCACGATGCTGTGGGTACTGGTGCGTCGCCAGCGATGAGCCAGCTGGTTTCGCCCGGCGCCACCGTCGCCTCGCTGCAGCGCCTGGGCGCGCTCGATCCCGTCGACAACCGCATCCTGCTGTGCCATGCGCTGGGGCTGTCGCGCACCGGGCTGATCACGCAGTCGGAACGAGCGTTGACAGCCGACGAGGCCGCGCGCCTGTCCGCCCTGCTGCAACGTCGGCTCGATGGCGAGCCGATCGCGTACATCGTCGGCAAACGCGAGTTTTACGGGCTCGACTTCGAAACGACCCCGGCCGTGCTGATCCCCCGCCCGGAAACCGAGTTGCTGGTGGAGCTGGCGCTGGAGCGCCTGCCGCCGCAGGGCCGCGTGCTGGACATGGGCACCGGCAGCGGCGCCATTGCCGTCGCGCTGGCGCACACCCGGCCCGACGCGCTCGTGACCGCGCTGGACGTCAGTCCCGACGCGCTGGCCGTGGCACAGCGCAATGCGGCCGCCAACGGCGTCACCGTCCGGTTCCTGCACAGCGACTGGTTCAGCGCGGCCGCTGGCGCCACGTTCGACCTGATCGTCTCCAATCCGCCCTACATCGCCAGCGGCGACCGCCACCTGGCCGAGGGAGACTTGCGCTTCGAGCCGGCCGGCGCGTTGACCGACCATGCCGACGGCCTGGCGGCGCTGCGTCGCATCGTGTCCGGCGCGCCTGGCCATCTCACGCCAGGTGGCTGGCTGCTGATGGAGCATGGCTACGACCAGTCCGTCGCCGTACAGGCGCTGCTGACGACGCAAGGTTATGGCGAAGTACAGAGCTGGCATGACCTGGCCGGCATCGCCCGCGTGACCGGCGGACGCGTCATATCGGCCTGAGTTAGCCACCGCCCCGACCCGCCCGGCGGGCCTTTGCTAGAATCCCAACCATGCCTGCCGGACCCTTGTGCCTGCCCGTGTTTATTATCAAAAAATAAGCAACATAGGGGGCACCACGCGCGTTTTTCCGATTTCGGTTACTCTCGCACCAACTCTTTGGTCAGATGCACAAGAAAGGAATAGCAAATTGTCCAGTCAATTGACGCGCCGCCTGGCCCTGCTTGCCAGTGAACCGCACCGCGCCGTCCTGCGCGGCGGCTTGCGTGGCATCGAGCGGGAGACGCTGCGGGTGCAGCCGAACGGCGAACTGGCGCACACGCCGCACCCGGTCGGCTGGGGCTCCGCGCTGACGCATCCGGAGATCACGACCGATTACGCGGAAACGCTGGCCGAGTTCATCACGCCGGCCGAGTCGGACATCGCCACGACCTTGCACAAGCTCGACGGCATCCACCGCTTCGCCTACAGCAAGCTGGGCAACGAACTGCTGTGGAGCCAGTCGATGCCCTGTCACCTGCCGGCCGAGGAAGACATCGAGATCGCCTGGTACGGCAAGTCGAACCTGGGCATGCTGAAACACGTCTACCGCCGCGGCCTGGCGCTGCGCTATGGCAAGGCCATGCAGTGCATCGCCGGCATCCACTATAACTATTCGCTGGACGAGCGCCTGTGGCGCGTTCTGGCCGAGGATGAAGGCAGCACCAAGTCGCCGATGGCCTACCAGTCGGAAGCGTATCTGGCCACCATCCGCAACTTCCGCCGCCACAGCTGGCTGCTGATGTACCTGTTCGGCGCCTCGCCAGCCCTGAACAGCAGCTTCCTGCGCGGCCGCCCGCACAAGCTGGACACGCTGTCGGCGGACACGCTGTACCTGCCCTACGCGACCAGCCTGCGCATGAGCGACCTGGGCTACCAGAACGACGCCCAGTCCGGCCTCAGCCCCCACGAGAACAGCCTGGACAGCTATGTCGCCACCCTGACGCGCGCCGTCAACCAGCCCTACGAGCCGTACCAGAAGATCGGCACGAAAAACGCGGCCGGCGAGTGGCAGCAGTTGTCGACCAACGTCATCCAGATCGAGAACGAGTATTACTCGACGATCCGGCCCAAGCGCGTCATCCGCACCGGCGAACGTCCGATCCAGGCGCTGTGCAATCGCGGCGTGCAGTACATCGAAGTACGCTGTATGGACGTCGACCCGTTCAGCCCGGTCGGCATCGGCGAGGAGGCCGGCCGCTTCCTGGACGCGTTCCTGCTGTTCTGTGCGCTGGAAGACAGCCCGACGATCACGGAACTCTGCGGTGAAGTCCTGGCGCGCAACTTCGCCCGCACCGTCAAGGAAGGCCGCAAGCCGGGCCTGACCCTGACGCGCGACGGCAAGGAAGTGCCGCTGCCGGACTGGGGTCACGATCTGCTGGCGCGCATCCGCCCGGCCGCCGAACTGCTCGACAGCCTGCGCGGCGACAGCATCCACGTCGACGCGCTGGCGCGGCAGGCGGAAAAGTTGAATGACCCGGACCGTACGCCGTCGGTCGCCGTGCTGCGCGAGCTGGAGGCCAACGGCCGCTCGTTTGCCGCCTTCGGCCTGCGCCAGAGCGAGCGCCATGCCGCCTACTTCCGCGCCAACCCGCCGACCAGCGAGGAAGCGGCGTATTTCGAGCGCCTGGCGCAGCAGTCGCTGGCCGAGCAGGCCGAGCTGGAAGCGGCGCCGCAGAGTAACTTTGACGACTACGTGGCGGCCTACCGCAACAGCAACCTGTGTCACGACCATCCGTGACGCGGGGCACGCGTGCTCACCTTTTATAACGAACAGCACGCCCAGCATCGGGTGCGACACGAGCTCGTGCGTGGCGCGCCGGGGCCGGCGCGCGACACGCCCGACCGCGTCGATGGGGTGCTGGCCGAACTGGGCCGGCGCGGCCTGGGCCGCATCGTCACGCCACATGGCGTGCCGCTGATGTCGCTGGAGCGGGTGCACCACCCGCGCTACCTGCACTTCCTGCGCACCGCGTGGGCCGAATGGCTGGCGCAGGCGCCAGGCAATGCCGCGCGCGACGCGTTCGCGTCGCACTTTCCCGTGCGCGGCATGCGCGCGGATATCGAACCGGACGACTTCGGCGCCCGCCTCGGCCTGTATTCGATCGACACCGTCACGCCGCTGACGGCCGGCACCTGGACGGCCGCCAAGACCGGGGCCGACTGCGCCGTCAACGCGGCGCATGCGCTGCGCGTGGGCGAACGGGGCAGCTTCGCGCTGACGCGCCCGCCCGGCCACCATGCCGGCCCGGATTACTACGGCGGCGCCTGCTACCTGAACAACGCGGCATTGGCGGCCCAGCACCTGCTGGACGACGGCCTGCAGCGCGTCGCCATCCTCGACGTCGACTACCACCACGGCAACGGCACCCAGTCGATGTTCTACGAGCGCGCCGACGTGCTGTGCATCTCGCTGCACGCGGAACCGCGCAGCACCTACCCGTTTTATTGCGGCCATGCCGACGAGACGGGCAGCGGGGCCGGCCTCGGCTACAACGTCAACCTGGTGCTGCCAGCAGGCACGTCCAATCCGCAGGCGTGGTTCACGGCGCTGGAGACGGCCTGCGTGCGCCTGTCCATGTACCGGCCGGACGCGCTGGTCGTCGCCCTGGGCGGCAACACGTTCCAGGGCGAGCCGCATGGCGGCTTCGGCCTGCAGGGTGGCGACTACCTGCGGCTGGGCGAACGCATCGCCTGGCTGAACCTGCCGACCTGCTTCGTGTTCGAGGGCGGCAGTCCGCTGCGCGAGCTGGGCGTGAATATCGTCAACGTGCTGGAAGGCTTTGAAACGGCGTTGTAGCGGTACGGGTATTAAAATCGCTTGCAATTCAATCGCGTGCTATGTATAGTGGTGTCCATGGGCGCACGCACTGTATCGGAAGCCGCAGAAAATAGTGCGCTATTCAATCGTTAGTTACCAAACAGAAAGGATCACATCATGTCGCTGCAACAAGTCCTGTACCGTGCACAAGCCAAATCCACCGGTGGCCGCGAGGGCCGTTCCGTGTCCGACAACGGCGTGCTGGACGTCAAGCTGACCACGCCGAAGGAACTGGGCGGTAACGGCGCGGTCGGCACCAATCCGGAGCAGCTGTTCGCGGCCGGCTACTCGGCCTGCTTCATCGGCGCGCTGAAATTCGTCGGCGGCCGCGACAAGATCGCCGTGCCTGCCGATACGTCGATCGACGCGACGGTTGGCATCGGCCCGATCGAAACGGGCTTCGGCATCGAAGTGGAACTGAAGATCTCGCTGCCCGGCCTGGACCGTGACACGGCCGAGAAGCTGGTGCAGGCTGCGCACATCGTCTGCCCCTACTCGAACGCCACCCGCGGCAATATCGACGTCACCCTGACCATCGTATAATCGTCGCACCCCGGAACAGGCCCCGATCGCGCTGCGGTCGGGGCCTGTTTCTTGTTTGAGTGCGAGAGAACGATGATCGAATGGCAGTGGCTGGATTTTGAAAGCATCCCGCGCAGGGATTTGTATGAGGTGCTGCGCCAGCGGCAGAACGTGTTCGTGCTGGAGCAGACCTGCCTGTACCCGGACCTGGATGGCTACGACGAGGCCGCGCACCACCTGATGGCGTGGCGCACCCAGGACGGCGAACGCACGCTGGCGGCCTACCTGCGCTGCCTGGCGCCGGGGGCGAAATACGACGAGATGTCGCTGGGCCGCATCCTGACCCCGGCTGCCTCGCGCGGCACCGGGATCGGCCGCCAGCTCGTGGCCGAAGGCATCTTGCGCGCGGAAAGCCTGCACCCGGGCCACCGCATCCGCATCGGCGCACAGCAGCGGCTGGAAAAGTTCTACCAGGGCTTCGGCTTCGAGACCGTCAGCGCGCCGTACGACGAGGACGGCATCCTGCATATCGACATGCTGCGCTAAGCCAGCAACGGTTGCCGCCCAAAATTTCGGGTTCGATTAAAAGCTGACGATGAAGCGGGCGCCGCTCGTCACCGAGCGGGCATGCCGCACCGTGCCGCCGTTGCCATGCACCAGCTGGCGCACCATGGCCAGGCCGATGCCGCGACCCTGTTTTTTCGTCGAGAAGAACGGTGTAAAAATGTGCGGGGCCGTGTCGTCCGGCACGCCGGGACCGTTGTCCGACACTTCGATGCGCAGGCGCCCGCCGCGCCCCAGCCGGGCGACGGCCTCCACGCGCGGCTGCGCCACCTGGGCAGTCGCCTCGGCGGCGTTTTTCAACAGATTGATCAGCGCCTGCTCCAGCTGGCCGGGATCGACCAGCACTTCCAGCGACGCCGGTTCGACGGCAAAGCGCACGCTGCCGCCGCGCGCCTGCCAATCCGGCCCGACCAGCGCCTCCAGCCGGGCGAACAGGTCCACCAGACGTACCCGTTCCGGACGCGGCCGCGGCAACGTCGACAGGCTGCGATAGCTGGCCACGAAATCGACCAGGCTGGCCGAGCGCCGCGCGATGGCATCCAGTGCCGTGCCGATGTCGCCACCCACCTCCGGCGGCAAGGCCACGTCGTGCAGCATCTCGCGCGCCGTGCGCGACAGTGATGCGACTGGCGTCAGCGAATTCATGATCTCGTGCGTCAGCACGTGCACCAGCTGGCGCCAGGCGTTCAGCGCTTCCGCTTCCAGCTGGCTTTCCACCGGCAGCAGCGCGACCAGGCGCTGGCCGCACCCCTGCACCGTCAGCGCCGAGACAGCGACCAGCGCGCGCTCCAGGCCCCGCTCGGTATCGAAGCCGATCAAGGTGCGCTGGTCGGCCGGCTGCGCCGCCAGCAGCGCGCACAGGCGTTCCGGTTCGCTGGCGCGGCCCGGCGCCAGCAGCCGGCGCGCGTTGCCATTCAACGGCGCAACGCTCCCCTCCCCCGCCAGGCCATCGACACGAAACAGCGCCATTGGCGCGTGTTCCAGCCGTGCTTCCAGCGCCAGCAGCGCGTCGTCCGTGCCGGCGCGGGACGGTAGCACCGCTTCGGGCAATGGCTGCCGCACCGTCAGCCGCGCCAACAGACGCCACAGCACCACCGCCGCGATCGTGCCACCCAGCGCGCACAGCACCAGCAGCCGCGGCGAGTCGGCCACGCACGCGGCGACAGCGCCCAGCGGCGCCAGCGCGGCGGCGGCAATGCCGGCGCCCGCCTTCAGCGCCCGCTCAGATGCCATGCTTGTCCAGCTTGCGGTACAACGCGGCGCGGCTGACGCCCAGCATCTTGGCGGCATGGCTGATATTGCCCTGGGCCTGCGTCAGCGCGGCGGCGATGGCGTCGCGCTCCAGCGTGTTGAGGGTCGCCGCCGGCGCCGCCGTGGGCGTCGGCGCGGCCGGTGCCAGCAGGCCGAAGTCGTCCACCTGGTAGTCGGCGCCACCGGCCAGGATCACGGCCCGTTCGCAGGCGTGGCGCAGCGCCCGCACATTGCCGGGCCAGGCATGCGCCTGCAAGGCGGCCAGCGCGGCCGGCGCCAGTGCCCGGGCAGGTCGCCCGTACTGGGCTTCGTAATGCGACAGGTAGTGGCGCAGCAGCGCGGGAATGTCGGCGCGGCGCTCGCGCAGCGGCGGTACGCGGATCACGATGGTGTTCAACCGGAACAGCAGGTCGGGCCGGAACACGGCCGGATCGAACAGCCGCGCCTCGTCCAGGTTGGTCGCGCTGACGATGCGCACGTCCACGCTTTCGGGCCGGTCCGCCCCCAGCGGCGTCACCTCGCGCCGCTCCAGCGCCGTCAGCAGCTTGGCCTGGCCCGCCAGCGGCATGTTGCCGATCTCGTCGAGGAACAGGGTACCGCCGCGCGCGGCCTGGAAACGGCCCGGCCGGTCGCTCTTCGCATCGGTAAACGCGCCGCGCCGGTGGCCGAACAACTCGCTCTCGAACGTCGCTTCCGGCAAGGTGCCCATGTCCACGGCCAGGAACGTGTGCGCCGCGCGGCGCGAGGCCTGGTGGATCGCACGCGCCACCAGTTCCTTGCCGACGCCGTTCTCGCCCAGCACCAGCACGTTCGCCTCGGTCGGCGCCACGCTGGCGATCATCGCGCGCACGGCCTGCATCGGCGCCGAGTCGCCCATCAGCGCGGACGTGGCGGCGGCCGCCGGCGCGGGTGTGCGCCGGGCCAGCGCGCCCTCCACGGCCGCCAGCAGGCGCGCGTTGTCCCACGGCTTGGTCAGGAAATCGGCGGCGCCGCGCTTCAGCGCTTCCACCGCCAGCGGCACGTCGGCGTACGCCGTCAGCGCGATCACGGCCGGCGCGCGCGGCTGGCGGCGCAGCAGGTCCAGCGCCGCCAGGCCTTCGGCGCCATCGGTGCGGCCCGGAGTGAAATTGAAGTCCAGCAGCACCACGTCCGGCACGGCGCGTGCGAGCAGCGCAGGCAGGTCGGCCGGATCGTCCAGCACCGTCACGTCCGGATGGCGCCGGCGCAGCAGCAGGCGCGCAGCGCAGGCGACGTCGGCGTCGTCGTCGAGGATCAGGATGCGAGCAGTCATGGACGGTGCGGTCAGTAGCGATCGGACCATTCTAGCAGCAGCGTTTGGGCCCGGGGGCGACGGCCTAATCCGCTGTCCGGAAGCGGACAGCGCGACTTGTCCGGTAGTGGACAACCCACGCCGCAAAGCCACGCCGGCACGGCGTTTTCAAGCCTGGCACATCGCTTGCTGAAGTACCGGCATGACACCGCACACCCTCCGCCCCGCCGCCGGCGCCGCCATGGACACCATCGTGCCCCGCAAGCGGGGCCGCACCCTTGCGCTGGCCGCCGCCGCAGTGATGCTTGCGGCGGCGGGAGCCTTGGCGCTGTGGTACTGGCTGCCCAGCGGCCTGCAGGTCGAAGGCCGCGACCTGCGCATCGCCAGCGTCGAACGGGGCATCTTCCGTGACGATATCGCCGTGCGCGCCAGCGCCGCGCCGCTGCGCGCCGTCATCCTCGACTCGGTCGAATCGGGCCGCATCGAGGAGGTGTACGCGCGCGACGGCGAGCTGGTGAAACAAGGTGACCTGCTGTTCCGCATCTCGAACCCGCAGCGCAACCTGGAGCTCCTCGCGCGCCAGTCCGAGCTGGCACAGCAGATCTCCAACCTGTCCACCTTGCGCGTCGCCGAGCAGAACGACCGCAGCCAGCGCCAGCGCCGCCTGGACGACCTCGCCTTCGCGCTGGAGCAGGCCGACAAAAGCTGCGCCCGTCAGCGGCGCCTGGCCACGCAAGGTTTTATCTCCGCCGCCGCACTGGAGGAGACCTGCGACCGGCGCGACAAGGCCCAGCGCGCGCTGGCGCTGGAACAGGCCAGCAACCTGGCCGAGGACAAGGTGCGCGGCAATGCGCTGGGCCAGCTGGAGGAAGCCATCGGTGGCCTGCGCGCCGGCCTGCAGCTGGTGCAAGCCACCGTCGACGCGCTGGCCGTGCGCGCGCCCGTGGCGGGACGCCTGACGGATTTTCGGCTGCAGGTGGGCGAATCGATCGTCACCGGCAAGAACGTGGGCCGCATCGACGATCCGGCGCGCTTCAAGCTCCTTGCGCCCATCGACGAGTTCTACTTGAGCCGCGTGACCGTGGGCCGACAGGGCAGCGTGATCCAGGACGGCCGCCGCTACCCGGTCAGGGTCGGCACCGTCTACCCGCAGATCAAGGACGGCCGCTTCACGGCCGAACTGCTGTTCACGCAGGGCCAGCCGGAGGTGCTGAGTCCCGGCCAGAGCGTCGATGCGCAGATCACGCTGGGCGAACCGGCGCCGGCGCTGCTGCTGCCGAACGGCGCCTTCGTCAACGACACCGGCGGCGCCTGGGCCTTCGTGCTGACCGATGCCAGCCACGCCGAACGCCGGGCGATCCGCACCGGCCGGCGCAACAACGCCCAGGTCGAGGTGCTGGACGGCTTGCGCGCGGGCGAGCGGGTGATCGTTTCAAGCTACGGCGGCTTCGGAAAATCGACCCGGCTGCGGATTTCGCAGTAATCTTCCCACTCGAACAAAAGGAACGGCAATGCTCAAACTCTCAGGCGTCAGCAAGATCCACGTGGCCGGCGAGGTGCGGACCACGGCCCTCGACCGCATCGACCTGGAAATCGACGCGGGCGAATACGTCGCCATCACCGGTCCCTCCGGCTGCGGCAAGTCCACCCTGCTCAGCCTCCTGGGCCTGCTGGACGTGCCCACCAGCGGCGACTACTGGTTCGAGGGGCGCAACGTGGCCGGCTGGAGCGAGGCGCAGCTGAACGAACTGCGGCGCGGCCGCATCGGCTTCATCTTCCAGAGTTTCAACCTGATCGAGGAGCTGTCGGTATTCGAGAACGTGGAGCTGGCGCTGGAATACACCGGCATGGTGGTGCGCGAGCGGCGCGCCCGCGTGGCGGCGATGCTGGACAAGCTGGGCGTGGCGCACCGCGCCAAACACCGGCCATCGCAGCTCTCCGGTGGCCAGCAGCAGCGCGTGGCGATCGCCCGCGCGCTGGTGGCGGGACCGGCGATCCTGCTGGCCGACGAACCGACCGGCAACCTGGACACGGCCCATGGCGACGAGGTGATGCGCCTGCTGCGCACGATTAACGCCGAAGGCACGACGGTGGTCATGGTGACGCACTCGCCCAGCCACGCCGCGCAGGCCTCGCGCACCTTGAACCTGCTGGACGGCCGCATCATGGTCGACGCGCTACGGGCCGCGTGATGCGCGCCGCCCACGTACGCATCGGCTGGCGCCTGCTGCTGCGCGAATAAAAAAAACGGCGGCCCTCGGGCCGCCGTTTTTCGGTGCCGGCGCGGATCAGCGCTTGATGGCTACCATTTCGACGTCGAAGATCAGCGCCGCGTTACCCGGGATCGAACCCCGGCCTTGCGCACCATATGCCAGGTCGGCCGGAATGACCAGCGTACGCTTGCCGCCGACCTTCATGCCCGGCACGCCCTGGTCCCAGCCCTTGATGACTGCGCCGCTGCCCAGCGTGAACGTGAGCGGACCGCGGCCCGTGCTGGTATCAATCTGGTTACCCTTGTTGCCCGCCGCCGTCGCCGAATACAGCCAGCCCGTGTAGTTGACGGTGACGCTGTCGCCAGCGGCAGCTTCGATGCCGGTGCCGACCACCGTGTCGGTCTTGCTGAACGCCGGCTGCACGGGCGCGGTCGGGGCGGGGCTGTCGCTGCCGCCGCCGCCACAAGCGGTCAGCGCCAGCGCGCAGGTCAGGGATGCAACAAGCTGGAAGATCGATTTCATTGGGCTCACTGTGATGGATTGAGATGCGCGCATGGCCGGGCCAGCGCGTCCAGCCGCCGAGTGTAACGGAGCGGAACGCCCAATGCACATTTGCAACAATTTGGTTACAAATTTGTCGCGTACAGTCGTCAGATCTCCACCTGTGTACCCAGCTCGATCACCCGGTTGGGCGGGATCTGGTAATAGTCGGCGGCGGCGCGCGCGTTGCGTGACATCGCGACGAACAGGTGCTCGCGCCACGACGCCATGCCTTCGCCTGGCGCCGAGATCACCGTCTGGCGCGCGATGAAGAACGACGTCTCCATCATCTCGAACGGCAGCCCCAATTCGCCGCACAGGGTCAGGATGGCGGGGATGTCCGGTTCGTCCTTGAAGCCGTAGCTGACGTTGACCTGGAAGCACTGGTGCCCCAGGTCGGCGATGCGCACCTGGTCGGCGCGCGCCACGTAGGGCTCCTCCAGGATATGCACCGTCAGGAACACGACGCGCTCGTGCAGCACCTTGTTGTGCGACAGGTTGTGCAGCATCGCATGCGGCACGCCATCGCTTTCGCCGCGCAGGAAGATGGCCGTGCCGGGCACGCGCACCGGCGGCGCCACGAACAGCGACGACAGGAAATCCTCCAGCGGGATCGCGTGCTTTTCCAGGTTGCTGAACACCAGATGGCGGCCGGTGCGCCACGTCATCATGATCGTAAACAGCGCCGTGCCCAGTGCCAGCGGCATCCAGCCGCCATGGAACAGCTTCAAGGTGCTGGCCGAGAACAGCGCGATATCCATGATCAGGAAGAAGCCCGTGGCGCCCAGGCACACCGCCAGCGGCAGGTGCCAGCGGTAGCGCGTGACGAAGAACGTCAGGATGGTCGTGGCCAGCATGGTCGCCGTGACGGCGATGCCGTAGGCGCCGGCCAGGCGGTCCGACGAGCCGAAGCCGACGACGGCCACCAGCACGACGGCCAGCTGCAGCCAGTTGACGGCCGGGATGTAGATCTGGCCGATCTGGTGTTCGGAGGTGTGCAGCACGCGCATGCGCGGCAGCAGGCCCAGCGCGATGGCCTGCTTGGTCATCGAGAACGTGCCCGAGATCGTGGCCTGCGACGCGATCACGGCGGCCATCGTCGACAGTACCACCAGCGGATACACGCTCCAACTGCCCAGCTGCTGGAAGAACGGGTTCGAGATGGCCTCGGGATTGCGGATCAGGAGGGCACCCTGGCCAAAATAATTCAGTGCCAGCGCGGGGAAGCAGATCATGAACCAGGCCATGCGGATCGGCTTCTTGCCGAAGTGGCCCATGTCGGCGTACAGCGCCTCGGCCCCGGTCAATGCCAGCACGACGGCGCCCAGCGCCACGAACGCGATGAATCCGTTCTGGTACAGGAAGGTGATCGCATGCAGCGGATTCAGGGCCGCCAGGATGGCCGGCTCCTGCACGATATTGATGACGCCCATGACGGCCAGCGCGGCGAACCACAGCACCATGACCGGGCCGAACCAGCGGCCGATGCCGGCCGTGCCGTGGCGCTGCAGCGCGTACAGCGATACCAGCACGACGATCGTCAGCGGCACGACATAGCGTTCCAGCCCCGGCGCGGCCACTTCCAGGCCCTCGATGGCACCCAGCACGGAGATCGCGGGCGTGACGACGCTGTCGCCATAGAACATCGTGGCGCCCAGCACGCCGATGACGAGCAGCGGGAAATGCCATGCCGAGCGCTTGCTGACGGAGTTCAGTACCAACGCCATCAGGGCCATGATGCCGCCCTCGCCGCGGTTGTCCGCACGCAGCACGAGGGTAACGTATTTCAGCGAGACGATCAGCGTCAGGCCCCAGAAGATCAGCGAGACGATGCCGAGCAGGTTGGCCTGGTTCAGGGCCAGGCCGTGTTCCGGATCGAAGATGGTTTTCAGCGTGTAGAGAGGGCTCGTCCCGATATCGCCATAGACGATCCCCACCGCGGCCAGGGTCAGCGCGGCGATACTGCTTTTTTTATCTGTCAAAGGTGCACCCAAAGTGAGTTTTGGCGCATTGCACAATAGGTCAACCGTGCCGGAAATGCAAGCAGAGCCCGCCTTTCGTGCGGGCCGCTCCAGGGGGCTCGCCTGCAGGCCCGCCGCCATTATGGTATTTTCCCCGATTCACGAGAGTAAACAATGCAATATTATTCACACGGTTCTTCTGGCGGCGCGCAGCGCGCTGGAGCGTACGCATGAACCGCGGCGTCGCCTATGCCGCGCTGGCATTCCTGATCTGGGGCCTGTTCCCGCTGTATTTCAAGGCGCTGCACGAGGTGCCGCCGATGCAGATCCTGGCCCATCGCATGGTGTGGTCGCTGCTGTTCCTGTGCGCCGTGCTGACGGTGCGGCGCCAGTGGCAGTGGCTGCCGGACGTGCTGCGCCGGCCACGCGTGGTGGGCACGTTCATCCTGTCCGCCCTGCTGCTGTCGGCCAACTGGTTCATCTACATCTGGGCCGTCAACAACGGCCACGTGATCGACGCCAGCCTGGGTTACTTCATCAATCCGCTCGTCAACGTGCTGCTGGGCCTGCTCGTGCTGAAGGAGCGCCTGCGCCCGGGCCAGTGGGCCGCCATCGGCGTGGCCGCCACCGGCGTGCTGTGGCTGACGTGGCAGGCCGGCCAGCTGCCGTGGATCGCCTTGCTGCTGGCGGCGACCTTCGGCGCCTACGGCCTGCTGCGCAAGACCGCCGCGCTGGCGGCGCTGGAAGGGCTGTCGTTCGAGACGCTGCTGCTGTTCCCGCTGGCGGCAATCTATGTCGGCTGGCTGACGCTGCATGGCGACAATGCCTTCCTGAACACCCCGAGCGACAGCACGCGCTGGCTGCTCGCGGCCGCCGGCCCGATCACGGCGATCCCCCTGCTGCTGTTCGCGGCGGGGGCGCGGCGCATTCCATTGTCCGTACTGGGCATGCTGCAATATATCGGCCCCACGATCCAGATGCTGCTGGGCCTGACGGTGTTCGGCGAAACGTTCTCGGCGGCGCGCCTGGCCGGCTTCGTGATCATCTGGAGCGCGCTGGCGCTGTACGTGATGGAAGGCTTGTGGGTCAGCCGGCGCACGGCGGCGGCCTGAGCGCCACTGTCAGCCGGCCGGTACGCCGACGCTGAACGGGTCGAGCGCCCGTACCGGGCGCAAGGTTTTGAAGGCCGTGCCGTGGTCGCGCGTGACGACGACCAGGTCGTGCACCAGCGCGATCGCGGCGATCTGCTTGTCGATCGGGTGCGGATCGTGCTTGTCATTGCCGAGCAAGGTGCCCCACACGCGCGCCGCCTCGGTATCGAATTCCAGCACCCGGGCGCCAAACGTCTCGAGCAGTTCGTCCAGCCAGCTTTCGTACAGCCGGGCGCGCTGGGCGGCCAGTTCGTCTTCCTGCCGGCGCAGCCGGGCAATGCCGGCCTGGATTTCGCCGACCACCTGGGCCGGCAGGAACAACTCCTCACTTTGCACACCGGCGAAAAACGCCTGCACGCCGCGATCGGCGTGCGCGCCCTTGCGATACTCCGAAATGACGTTGGTATCGAGCAGATACATGGCGCTCAGCGCACGTCGAACAGTGCGTCATCCTCGAAATACGGCATCGCCGCCAGCACTTCCTTGAACGAACGCTTTTTCGGGCGCACCGTCAACGCGCCGCGCAGGATTTCGCGGTGTTCCGCCTCCGCGCTGCGGCCATTGCCGGCGGCGGTGCGTTTCAAGGCATCGACCACCGCCTCGTCGATATCGCGTACCAGTAACTGGGCCATGGCTTCCCCCCTCTTCGCTATCATTGATAGCAGCGTAATGCCCTACGCTTCATTATGCAAGCGTTCTCATGCGTCCGAACCGATCGGGCGCAAGCCACCGACCAGCGCGCCCGGTCGTTTCCCTAGCCCCCCGTGCCCGTTTGGCGTATCCTTGTTGACCTTCTGTATTTCCATCTTCATCTCATCGAGTTATTTCTAAATGGCAAATTACGTCTATACCATGAACCGCGTGGGCAAAATCGTCCCGCCCAAGCGCCAGATCCTCAAGGATATTTCGCTGTCCTTCTTCCCGGGCGCGAAGATCGGCGTGCTGGGCCTGAACGGCTCCGGTAAGTCGACGTTGCTGAAAATCATGGCGGGCATCGACACGGACATCCAGGGTGAAGCACGCCCGATGCCGGGCCTGAACATCGGTTACCTGCCGCAGGAACCGCAGCTGGACCCGGAGAAGACCGTGCGCCAGGAAGTGGAGTCGGGCCTGGGCGAAGCCTTCGAGGCACAAGCCAAGCTGGACGCCGTCTATGCCGCCTACGCGGAAGAGGATGCCGACTTCGACGCGCTGGCCGCCGAGCAGGCGCGCCTGGAGGCGATCATCTCCGCCTCGGACGGCGGCAACCTGAACCTGCAGCTGGAAATGGCCGCCGATGCGCTGCGCCTGCCGCCGTGGGATGCCAAGATCGGCGTGCTGTCCGGCGGTGAGAAGCGCCGCGTGGCGCTGTGCAAGCTGCTGCTGTCGAAGCCGGACATGCTGCTGCTGGACGAGCCGACCAACCACCTGGATGCCGAATCGGTCGAATGGCTGGAGCAGTTCCTGCTGCGCTTCCCTGGCACCGTGGTCGGCATCACCCACGACCGCTATTTCCTCGACAACGCCGCCGAATGGATCCTGGAACTGGACCGCGGCCATGGCATCCCCTGGAAGGGCAACTACAGCTCCTGGCTGGACCAGAAGCAGGCCCGCCTGAAGCAGGAAGAAGCGACCGAATCGGCGCGCCAGAAGGCGCTGCAGAAGGAACTGGAGTGGGCACGCCAGAATCCGAAGGCGCGTCAAGCCAAGTCGAAGGCTCGCCTGGCCCGCTTCAACGAACTGTCCGAATACGAATACCAGAAGCGCAACGAGACGCAGGAGATCTTCATTCCGGTCGCCGAGCGCCTGGGCAATGAAGTCATCGAATTCAAGAACGTGTCGAAAGCCTTCGGCGACCGCCTGCTGATCGACAACCTGTCGTTCACCGTGCCGCCGGGCGCGATCGTCGGCATCATCGGCCCGAACGGTGCCGGTAAGTCGACCCTGTTCAAGATGATTGCGGGCATCGACAAGCCGGACAGCGGCGAAGTCGTCATTGGCCAGACGGCGAAAATCTCGCTGGTGGACCAGAGCCGCGACGAGCTGGCCAACAACAAGACCGTGTTCGAGGACGTGTCGGGCGGCGCGGACATGCTGTCGGTCGGCCGCTTCGAGATGCCGTCGCGTGCGTATCTCGGCCGCTTCAACTTCAAGGGCGGCGACCAGCAGAAGATCGTCGGCAACCTGTCCGGCGGTGAACGCGGCCGCCTGCACCTGGCCAAGACGCTGCTCAAGGGCGGCAACGTACTGCTGCTGGACGAACCGTCGAACGACCTGGACGTCGAAACCCTGCGCGCGCTGGAAGACGCGCTGCTGGAATTCGCCGGTTCCGTCATGGTCATCTCGCACGATCGCTGGTTCCTGGACCGTATCGCGACGCACATCCTGGCCTTCGAAGGCAATTCGCAGGTTACCTTCTTCGACGGTAACTACCAGGAATACGAAGCGGACAAGAAAAAGCGCCTGGGCGAAGAAGGCGCCAAGCCGAAGCGTATCCGCTACAAGCCACTGACGACCTGATCTCGGCCTGTTTAAGGCTGGGCTCGTGTCCTACCGCGGTGACTGACCCCACGGTGGGACACGGGCTGGTCGGTAGACGTAAAAAAAGGACCCTCGCGGGTCCTTTTGCGTTTCAAACCGGCTGCGCAGCAGGTCTGGGAGACGGCATCAGAAGTTGTAGCGCGCGTTCAGCGAGACGCCACCCTTGCGACGGCCGAAGTCGACGCCGGTCTTGCCATAGTGCTCGTATTCCAGCGACATCGATACTTTCTCGTTGATCGCATAGTCGGCACCCACGGCCGCGTAGACGCTGTTCTTGCTGAACTCGTCCTTGCCGCTCACGCCCAGGATGCTGCCAGACACTTCGTTGCGGTTGTGGGCCACGCCCAGCTTGCCGAACACGTTGACCTTTTCGGCGACCGGGTAGGTGGCCTTGCCAGCGATGTAGAACGATTCGGCCTTGGTTTCGGCGCTGCCGCGCACGGCACCCACGGTGTAGTCCGCGTCGCCTTTACCGAAGTTGGTATAGCCGCCCTCGACCGCCCACATCGGGTTGATCTGGTAGCCGGCGAACACTTTGCCGCCCCATTCCGTTTTCTTGTCGTCGCTGACGGTGACGCCGGCGGTCGGGAAGCCGGTATCGTAGCGGTGTTCGGAGGCGATGACGCCCACACCCATGTAAGGCACGCCATCGGCGGCATGCGCGGACACGGCGCCCAGGGCGCTAACGGAAGCCAGTACGGCCAGGATGGTCTTTTTCATGTTGTGATCTCTCAGCAAATGGTTGAACTGCCAGGGATCGCTGTTCATCGGTTGAACTGCGACGACGCCAAGATAACACCTGATTTGATTTATGAAAGGTCTATTTGCGTAATAATTGTTAGTAGTTGTAATCGCTATTGAAATGACTATTTGTCACCCCATCTGGTGTGGTTGAGTCCGCTCATTGTTGTGTTAGCGGGCGCACATAAGCGCCTGTCGCAATCGTTCAAGACGGGCCGCGGCGGCCCGCCTATGCTGGGCGGTATTCGTCATTACCGGACCGCCTCCATGATCGCGCGCCGTACCCTGCACCGCCTGTCGGGCAGCATCCTTGCCTTGTTCGTGCTTGCGCACCTGTTCCAGCACCTGGCCGTGCTGGCCGGTGCCCCCGCTCACCTTGCCGTCATGGAAGCGCTGCGCGTCGTCTACCGCTGGCCGCCGGTCGAGGCACTGCTGCTGGGGTGCGTGGCGGTCCAGCTGGTCACGGGCGCGCCGCTGGCATGGTCGTCACGCGCGCCGGGGCAACGCCTGGCGCGGCTGTCCGGGCTGTATTTGCTGTTCTTCCTGGCGGTCCATACGACTGCCGTGCTGGCCGGGCGGTATGCCGGCACCGACACGAACATTTATTTCGCGGCGGCCGGCATGCATGCGTGGCCGGCCGCCGCGTTTTTCGTGCCGTATTATTTTCTGGCCGTGGTGGCGATCGCCGTCCACCTCGGCAGCGCGGTCGCGCGGCGGCTGCCTGCCGCGCACCGGGGCCGCATCGTGCGGCGCTGTGCGGCGGTGGGCACCGTGTCGAGCCTGCTGATCGTCGGCGGCATGGCGCGTATCGACATCCCGGCCGCCTACCTGCAGCCGTTCACGCAATCTGGCGGAAAGTCAGGTTGACGCGCACGCCGCGCGGCCTGGTTTCCTTGTTGATGCCGTGCTTCCAGTGCCGTTGCAAGGCGCCAGCCATCAGCAGCAGGCTGCCGTCCGTCAGGTCGAGCTTGAGCGTCTTGGGGAGGGTCTTGTGCTTGAGGATGAAGGTGCGGGTGGCGCCGAAGCTGAGCGACGCGATCGCCGGGGCCGGCCCCAGTTCCGGCTCGTCGTCGCTGTGCATGCCCACGCTGTCGCGCTCGTTGCGGTAGCAGTTCAGCAGCACGCTGTTGAAGCGCCGGCCCGTGACGCGCTCGACGATGTCCCGCAGTGCATGCAGCAGCGGCGTCCATGGCAGCGGGCGGAACAGGCGGCCGGAATACGTGTAGGCCGCCTCGCCATACCAGGCCGACAGGCGCGGCTGCTTCTGCGCCTTGCCCCAGACAAAAATCGTCTCTTCCTTCCAGGCGATTTCGTCCAGCAAGCGCCGCAGGATTTCGGCGTTGGGCCAGGGCAGCGGCAGCTGCGGCAGGAACGCCAGTTCGCCATCGTCGATGGGAATGGGCTGCAGGGTGTCGGGGCTGTCGAACAGGTCCATCGCGCTATCATAGCGAACCACAAGAACGATGGGATTTCCGATGAAGAAACGCACCTTTATGGCCGCCCTGGCGGGTGCGGGCACCCTGCCCGCGCTGCCAGCGGCCGCCGCGCCCGCGATCGCGCGCGGCCCCGCCCTGCTGACCGTGACCGGCGCCATCGCCAAGGCCAACCGCGGGCCGTTCGACCCTGTCGCGGACCAGATGATGCACAAGCAAAAGCTGTCCTTCGACAAGGCGTACGTGTTCGACTACGCGGCCTTGACCGCCCTGCCGGCCGTGACGATCCGGCCAACGCTCGAATACGACGGCAAGCCGCACACCTTGAAAGGACCGTTGCTGACGGACGTGCTGAAAGCCGCTGGCGCCACCCTGGCGCCGGCCACCCGCCTGGCGCTGCGCGCCGTGGACGGCTACGCGGCCGTGATCACGGCCGAGCAGGCCCGCACGCGGCGCTACCTGGTGGCCACCCACCTGGACGGCCAGCCGATGGCGCTGGGCGGCCTGGGGCCGCTGTGGGCCATCTACGACGCGGACCGCGTGCCGGACATGGCAACCAGGACGCCCGCCGAGCGTTTCAACAGCTGCCCGTGGGCGCTGTATCACATCGAGGTCGCGTAAGAACGGCACAGCAGCGTCGTTCGCGGCCCTGAAAGCAACGGGGACAGGCAGCTGTCCCGGGGCCTTGAAGGCCCCGAGACAGCTGCCTGTCCCCTTGGGTTCCTGCTACCGCGCGTTAAGCGTACGCTTCGGCCAGCGACATCACGCGCGGCGTGACGGTGATGCCGACGTCGCCGAACACCTTGTTGATCAGCGCCATATTGGCTTCGCACTCGTCCGCTTTCCAGCCCTTGAACAGGTCGGTGCCGTCCTTCTGGAAGTGCAGGTCCAGCACCTTGCCGCGGTCCTTGTGCGTGTAGCCGGAGCTGTGCGTCTGCTGGAAGCCGGCGGCTTGCAGCGCCTCCAGCACGGCGGTCGGCGGATTGTCCGGGTCGGTCGCCATGTAGACGCCGTAGGTCTTGCCGGGCGGCTTGGCGGCGATGTCGACTTCATAGATGCCGGGCGCCTTGGTCACGGTCGTGGATTTCAGAAATAGCATTACGATCCCCTGTCCGGCGCAGATTGGGCATCGCGCCGATGATGAAAAAAGTGTTGTGTTGGAGTAAGAGAAGCCTAGCTTATTGCTTCGAGCCAAATTTGTCGATCACAACGGGATCATTTTTGCTGTCGCGCAACGAAACGCCTGTAAACGCAGGGTGTCCTGACAAGATTACCTGCCCAAAATTGCAGCGCCGTCTAGCCAATAAGATAGCGCGGCCTTAATTGGCCGCCGCGCCCTGCTTGCGCGCGGCCAGCGCGACCGTCGGCGCCACCAGTGCCTGGTACAAGGCACCGGTCGAGGCATCCCAGGCATCGACGGCCGCCTGCTGGCGTGCCACCGTCGCCATGTCGCCGCGGGCAATGGGTCCGCTCAGCGCCGGCGCCGCCCCCAGCCGGAACACATTCGACAGGCTCTCCTGCGCCAGCGGCCGGGCCAGCTCGCGCGCCACCGCTTCCGGGATGCCGGCGGCCTGGTAGGCACGCAGGGCGGCGTCCAGCACCGTCACCAGGTAGTTGCTGGCGAAGACGGCCGCCGCGTGATACACCGTCTTGGCGGCCGCGTCGATCGGCACCGGCCGCGCGCCGATGGCATCCAGCGCCGGCGTCAGCACGGCCAGCGCGGCCGCGTCGCCCTCGATGCCGGCAAAGGTGCCGTCAAAAGCGGCCGCGACGCCTTCTGGATCGGCAAAACTCCGGATCGGATGGGCGCTGGCCACCAGCGCGCCCTGGTCGCGCGCGGCGTGCAACGCGTCGGACGCCAGCGCGCCGCTGCAGTGGAACACGAGCGCCCCTTGCAACGGCACGGCCGCCGCCAGGGCGGCACAGGCGGCGCCGATCTGGTCGTCCGTCACGGCCAGCAGGTAGCAGTCGGCCGGGCGCAGCGCGCCGTACCCGTCCGTCGCCGTACCGGCACCGATGAACGCCACGCCGCGCGCGGCGGATGCGGGCGAGCGCGCCAGCACGTCCTGCACGGCGAACACGCCACGCTGGTGGAACAGCCGGCCCAGCACGCGGCCCACGTGGCCGGCGCCGACAATCGTCAGGCGTCGCATCAGAAGCCCGATCCCGGCTGCTGCAGGTACTCCAGCTCTTCCGGCGTCGACGCACGGCCCAGGATGGCGTTACGGTGCGGGAAGCGGCCGAACTTGCGGATGACCTCGTAATGCCGTTTCGCATAGTCCAGCATGGTGTCGAAGCCGCTGGCGGACGCACTGAGCTTGTCGAACAGGATCACGGAGCGCTCCTGCAACGACAGGTTTTCGGCGTGCTCGAGCGGCAGGTAGGCAAAGGCGCGCTGCACCGGCGGCAAGGTCTGGCTGGCGCCGGAGTTGTCCAGGGCCAGTGCCGCTTCCAGCGCCAGCGCGTCGCCGGCAAAGGCTTTCGGCGTGCCGCGGTAGATATTGCGGGTGAACTGGTCCAGCACCAGGATGCGCGCCAGCACGCCTTGCGTGCCTTCGTCGTCCCACTGGCGCAGGCCGCCCGCCAGGCCGTCCTCGACGATGTCGCCGAACAGGCGGAAGATCTCGCGGTCGAACGCGTCGTCCTTGCGGAACCATTCCGCGCGCTGCGTGTTGTGGCCCTTGACGCCTATGGGCAGGAACCAGAAATCCAGTACGTCTTGTGCCGTGACCAGCATGCTCTCTCCAAGTCAGTTGCGGGCGTGCGTCAGCGCGAAGCTGTCGATGCCCTCGAAACGGGCCATCTCGGCGGCCAGTTGCGCCAACGGGGCGCCGCTGCGCTTGCCCAGCGCCAGCGCGACGAAGCGCCATTCCATTTTTCCCTCGTCCTGGCTGATCATCAGCGAGCCGCCGGCGATCTCGTAGCCGCGCGTCAGCGCCAGCGCGCGCAATCGTTCCTCGGCCGGCTCGTAGCCGACCTTGAAGCGCATCGTGATGGCGATCGCATGGCGCGACGGCAGCAGCGCCTCGATCTTCGACAGGTAGATCATCACCATCGCGCACAGCAACGCCAGGCCCATCGCGGCCATATAAAAACCCACGCCGACCAGGATGCCGATGACGGACGAGGCCCAGATCGACGCGGCCGTCGTCAGGCCGCTGATGTTGAACCCCTCGCGCATGATCACGCCGGCGCCCAGGAAGCCGATGCCGGTGACGATGCCCTGGATGACGCGGGTCGGATCGGTGCCCACCACGGCGGCCGCCGTGTGGCCGCCGAACCAGGAGTCGGGATAGCCGCCGACCACCGTCAGCGCGGCCGAGGCCATGCACACCAGGCCATAGGTGCGCATGCCGGCGGCGCGGCCGTGGTACGCGCGCTCGTAGCCCACCAGCATGCCCAACAGCAGCGCGCCGATCAGGTTGAGCAGGATGACGCCAT
Source organism: [Empedobacter] haloabium (assembly GCA_008011715.2). Classification (NCBI taxonomy): domain Bacteria; kingdom Pseudomonadati; phylum Pseudomonadota; class Betaproteobacteria; order Burkholderiales; family Oxalobacteraceae; species [Empedobacter] haloabium. The sequence goes on along the minus strand of CP136508.1, from coordinate 6,345,409 downwards.
TGGTCAGCAGCTCGCTGGAAGACCAGTATGCGCCCAGGAAGTCCGCGGTGGACATGGCGCTCAGGCCTTCGGCGCTTTTTTCGTCAGCTGCTTCTCGAACGCCACATCGAGCTTGCTGATGCGCTGCGGCTTCTGCGGCCCCTGCGCGTTGACGAAGGCGACGAATTCATCCAGTTCCATCGGTGGGCACAACGGTGGCTGGCCCGGCCCCTCGGACAGGAAGAAATGGCCGCTGCCGGTGCGCGACATCGACCAGCCCGGGTTGCCGCTGCGTTCCTTCAGCCGGTCGACGGCATTCGACGCGCGGGTGGAGCGGTTGCTCATAATGGTGTCGTCCTTTCTTCCAGCCACGCCAGGGCGGCGCCCTGCACGTGCGGGCGCAGGCGCCGCAGCACGGTGGCGTGGTAATCGTTCAGCCATGCGATTTCGTCGGCACGCAGCAAGGTGCGGTCGATGCAGCGCGTATCGATGGGGCACAAGGTCAGGGTCTCGAAGGCGAGGAAGTCGCCGAATTCGGTGGCCTCGGCCGGCACGTTCAGCACCAGGTTCTCGATGCGGATGCCCCATTTGCCGGGGCGGTAGATGCCCGGCTCGATCGACGTGATCATGCCGGGCTCCATCGCCGTGTGCGGTTCCGGCATGGCGGACGGCGAGATCGACTGCGGGCCCTCGTGCACGTTCAGGAAGTAGCCCACCCCATGGCCGGTGCCATGGCCGAAGTCGATGCCGGCGGCCCAGATCGGCGCGCGCGCGATCGCGTCCAGCATCGGCGCACGCGTACCGCGCGGGAAGCGCGTGGCGGACAGCGCCATCATCCCCTTCAGCACCAGCGTGAAGTCGCGCCGGTGCTCGACCGTGATGGCGCCCACCGGCACCACGCGGGTGATGTCGGTGGTGCCGCCTACGTACTGGCCGCCCGAGTCGATCAGCAGCAGGCCGTCGCCCTCGATGCGCGCGCAGTGGGCCGGCGTGGCGCGGTAATGCATGATGGCGCCGTTGGAACGGAAGCCCGCGATGGTGCCGAAGCTGGGGCTGACGAAGCCGGGCCGGCGCGCCCGCGCCGCCGTGATGTGACGGTCGATCGCCACCTCGTCCAGTGCTTCTTCCGCGCGGCGCGCCAGCGCCTCCTCCAGCCAGGCGAAGAACTCGCACAGCGCCGCGCCGTCCTGCTCCATCGTCGCGCGCACGTGCGCCGCCTCCTCCTCCGTCTTGCGCGACTTGGCGAACGTGGTGGGGTTGATGGCTTCCACCACAGTCACGTGATGCGGCACGGCCTGGCGCGTGCCGTGGGTGACGCGGCGCGGGTCCAGCAGCAAGGTCACGTTCGGCGCCAGCTCGGCCAGCGCAGCGGCCAGCCCGGCATACGGCGCCACGTCCACACCATCGGCCGCCAGGGCCGCGCGCACGGCCTCCGGCACCTTGTCGTCGGCCACGAACAGCGTCGCGCGCTCCGGTGTGACCACTGCATGCGACACGAAGATCGGGTTGTACGACACGTCCGCGCCGCGCAGGTTGAACAGGTAGGCGATATCGTCCAGGGTCGAGATCAGGTGGCGCTCGGCGCCGTGCTGCGCCATCGCCGCGCGCAGCGCGATCAGCTTGTCGGCGCGCGCGGTCGCCGCATGGGGCGGCTGGTGTTCGTAGACCGGGGCGTCCGGCAGGCCGGGCCGGCCGGTCCAGACCTCGTCGAGCAGATCGAGGTCGGTGCGCAGCGCCACGCCGCGCGCGTCGAGTGCCTGGCGCAGTTGGCGCGCGATGGCCAGGCCCAGCACGCCGCCGTCCACCGCGATCACCTGGCCCGGCTGCAGCGTCGCGGCCAGCCAGTCGATATATTGCGTGCTGGCGCCGGACGAAATCTTCATCAACTCGATGCCGCTGCCGGCCAGCTCGTCCTCGGCCTGGGTCCAGTAGCGGCCATCGGTCCACACGCCGGCGAAGTCCTGCGTGGCGATGAAGGTGCCGACCGAGCCGGTAAAGCCGGACAGCCACTCGCGCCCCTGCCAGCGCGGCGGCAAGTATTCGGACAGGTGCGGGTCGGACGACGGCACGATGCAGGCATCGACGCCGTGGCGGCGCATGGCCTGGCGCAGGGCCTCCAGGCGGGCGGGAATGGGGTGGTCGGCAGGTACGGGCGAAGGCGGTCGGGACATGGTCGCGGTGGTGATCTGGTCGAGGCACTATGATACCGTGCCCCGCCCCATCCGGCTCCGGTAGGCTAGTGCAGCACGCGCGGCGCCTCGCTCTCGGTCAACGCGCCGTCATGATGCGAGGTCTGCTGGAAATCCATGCGCGGCCGGTTTTCCACCATGTCGCGCACGGCGCGCACGATCTCGTCCTGCGCCACGTAGTGCAGCATGTGGCCTGCATCCTGCACCGTGTGCAGCTGGCTTTGCAGCAGTTCGCGGTGCAGCCGCTCGGCGTTGTGGGCCGGGTTCACCATCTTGTCGCCGGCGCCGGAGAAAATCGTCACGGGTACCGTGATCTCGGCATAGCGGTGGCGCAGCTTGGCGGCGGCCGGAATCATCAGCGCTGACTCGGCCCCCGCGGCGCGCAGTTGCGACGGTCGCAGCGACAGCCACTTGGGCCAGCGCGCAAAGCTGGCGGCCGGCTCGCGCGGGCTAAACAGCCGCTTGACGAAGGACGACCAGCCCAGCCGGCCCAGCAGCGGCGACACCGTGAAGCGCATCAGGTCGCCCACCACCGGCACGGCCGGGCCGGCCAGCAGCGCCACGTCCAGGCGCGGACTGGGGTAGTAGTAGCCGCCCAGCAGGACCAGCCCCTTGACGAGGCGTGGCGTCTCGGTCGCCATCGCCAGCGCGACCAGTGCCCCCCACGAGTGCCCCACCACATAGGCCGGCTCGGCGCCCAGCTGGCGCAGTGCGCTGCCCAGCAGTGCCGCCTGTTCGGACGGCGTCCAGATCGTGCTGCGGGGTCGCTCGCTGTAGCCGAAGCCAGGGCGGTCGAACGCGATCACGCGATGGTGTTGCGCCAGCATGTCGACCAGGCCCGACAATTCGAAGTCGAGCGACGACGCGCCGTTGCCGTGCAGCAGCACCACGACGGGGCCGGCGCCCCGCTCGAGGTAATGCAGCTTGACGCCATCGATCTCGACGAATTGGCCGGCCGGCGGATTGTCCGCCTCGGCCTGCCGGGTTTTGCTGCGCACGACGAGATACGCGGCGGCCAATGCGCCGGCGGCAATCAACAATTTTGGCGCAAGGGTATTGCGAGGCTGCAGCGGCGCCTTGTGCGCCAGCAACCGGGAACGCAGGTTCCAGTCCTGTCCAATCATCCGTGCCATAACGACTCCCAAGATTCAACCGTGTTTGCATACTAGGCTAAACCGAAGGCTAAACCGGCCAGGGACGATACTTTGTTAGGGCACTAACACTGCGGACGATCGACTGTAAAAGCCGGGTCAGCGGCGGTGCAGGAGCGCGCCAGCGGGCGATCTTGCCGGCAAAAAAATATTCTCTTGGCAAAACATGGCCGGCCCGCAGCGTCCGGCTGCGCGTCAGCCCGCCTGGAAGCGCCGCAAGCCTTCCAGGTCGAGGATGCGGATGCCGCCATAGTCCACCCGCAGCAGGCCCTGGCGCTCCAGCACTTGTAGTGCCTGGTTGGCGCGGCCGCGCGAAGCGCCGGACAGCAAACCCACCTCTTCCTGCGAGATCTGCACCAGGCGCTCGATGCCGGGATACAGGTGCGAGTTGAACAGCGAGGCCAGGCAGCGTGCCACGCGCGTGTCCGGGTCCAGCAGGCGCTCGTTCTCGACCATGCCGATGAACTGGCCCAGCCGCTCGTTCAGCTGCATCAGGAGAAAGCGGGTGAACGGCAGGCTCGACTCCAACAGCCAGTGAAAGGTCTCGGCCGGCATGCGCGCGATGCGGCTGTCGCGCAACGCCATCGCATCGTATTTGCGGTGCTCGTCTTTCAACAGCGAGCCTTCGCCGAACCAGCCGCCCGGCGGCACGCCCGTAAATGTCACGCTCTTCCCGGATGGCGAGAAGTTGTTCATCTTGACCATGCCGGCGATGATGCCGACCCAATTGTCCACCACTTCGCCCTTGCGGCAGACAAAACCCCCTTTCGGCACGAACACTTCGAAGGTGGTTGCCTCCACGCGCGCCATCTGCTCGGGCGTCAGGGTGCGGGCCCAGATGGCGCTGCGCAGGGCTTCCTTCAGGCTGGGTTGTCTGGTTTCCATTGTTGCGTCGCACCACAAAAAGTCCGGCCAATTGTCGTCGAAAAGACAACCTGGCCCAGGATCGCAAGTTAATATCATCACACAAAAGCGTGCTGGATCAGAACTAAAACAGACTAAAAACCATATGCCCCCGCGAGGGCAGGGAGACACTGATGCAAGCAACGACGTTCCCGCGCCGCCTGCTGGAGCACGGGCGCGAGCGGCCACACCAGAGCGCCTACCGCGAAAAACATCTGGGCATCTGGCAGACGTGGACGTGGCAGCAGGTCAACGACGAGGTGCGCGCCCTCGCCTGCGGCCTGGCCGCGCTGGGCTTCGGGCGCGGCATGCACCTGGCCATCGTCGGCGACAACCGGCCGCGCCTGTACTGGGCCATGCTGGCCGCGCAATGCCTGGGCGGCGTGGCCGTGCCCTTGTACCAGGACGCGCCCGCCGCCGACATGGCCTACGTGCTGGCGGACGCCGGCATCCGCTTCGCCGTCGTCGAGGACCAGGAACAGGTCGACAAGCTGCTGGAACTGAAGGCGCAGTATCCGGCGATTGCCCACATCGCCTACGACGACGAACGGGGTCTACGCCACTACCGCCAGCCCGAGCTGCTGTCGTTCGCGCGGCTGCAGGAAGCGGGCCGGACCTGGGACCGCGCCAACCCCGGCTGTTATGACGCCGCCATCGAGGCGGGCCAGCCAGGCGACAACGCCGTGATCCTGTACACCTCCGGCACCACCGGCAAACCGAAGGGCGTGTGCCAGACCCATGCCGCGCTGCTGGCGGCCGGCACGGGCGGCGTCGCGTTCGAGGGCCTGACGGATCAGGAAAACGTGCTCTCCTACCTGCCGATGGCGTGGGTGGGCGACTGCCTGTTCTCGTTTGCCCAGGCGCTGGTTGCCGGCTTCACCGTCAACTGCCCAGAATCGGGCGAGACGGTGATGACGGACCTGCGCGAGATCGGCCCGACCTATTATTTCGCCCCGCCGCGCGTGTTCGAGAACATGCTGACGCAGGTGATGATCCGGATGGAGGACGCGGGCGCCTTGAAACGCCGCCTGTTCCACCACTTCATGGCGGTGGCGCGGCGCTGCGGCGCCGAGCTGCTGGACGGCCGGCCCGTGCCCTGGTCCGATCGCGTTGCGTATGCCCTGGGCCAGGTGCTGGTGTACGGCCCACTGAAAAACGTGCTCGGTTTTTCGCGCGTGAAGGTGGCCTACACGGCCGGCGCCGCCATCGGGCCTGACCTGTTCCGCTTCTACCGCTCGATCGGCGTCAACTTGAAACAGTTTTATGGCTCGACCGAGACTTGCGCCTACATCTGCCTGCAGCCGGACGGCCAGATCAAGTTCGACAGCGTGGGCAAGCCGGCGCCGGGTGTGGACGTGCGCCTGGCCGACAACGGTGAAGTGCTGGTCAAGTCGCCCACGCTGATGGACGGCTACTACCAGCGCCCGGAAGCGACGGCCGAAGCGATCGACGCCGAAGGCTACTTCCATACCGGCGACGCCGGCGTGTTCGACAACGATGGTCACCTGCGCATCATCGACCGCGCGGCCGACGTGGGGCGCATGAACCACGGCGCCATCTTCGCGCCCAACTACGTCGAGAACAAGCTGAAGTTCTTCCCCTTCATCAAGGAGGCCGTCGCGTTCGGCCATGGCCGCGACACCGTCTGCGCGTTCCTCAACATCGACATGGAAGCGGTGGGCAACTGGGCCGAGCGGCGCGGCATTGCCTATGCGGGCTATACCGACCTGGCCGCGCATCCGCAAACCTATGCGCTGATGCAGGAATGCGTCGAGAAGGTCAACGCGGACCTGGCCAGCGAAGCGCTGATGGGGCAGACGCAGGTGCACCGCTTCCTCGTGCTGCACAAGGAGCTGGACCCGGACGACGACGAGCTGACGCGCACGCGCAAGGTGCGCCGCAAGTTCATCGCGGAGAAGTACGCGGTGCTGATCGACGCGCTGTACGCGGGCAAGGCCTCGCAGTACATCAGCACCCAGGTCAAATTCGAGGACGGGCGCAGCGGCACCGTCTCGGCCGACCTGCGCATCGCCGACTGCCGCACCTTCCCGGTCGTCACCGCCCACGCCGCATGAGCGAAGGAGAACCCATGCAGATGAACGAACCCGGCGCCCACTTCGAGGCGGGGCGCCAGACCGGCCCGGTGATCCTCGACCTGCGCCATATCTCGCTGTCGTTCGGCGGCGTGAAGGCGCTGACCGACATCTCGTTCGACGTGCGCCAGCACGAGATCCGCGCCATCATCGGCCCGAACGGCGCCGGCAAGAGCTCCATGCTCAATGTGATCAACGGCGTGTACCGCCCGCAGCAGGGCGAGATCGTCTACCGCGGCGAACACCGCAGGAACATGGACTGCTACGCGGCGGCGAAATCCGGCATCGCCCGTACGTTCCAGAACATCGCGCTGTTCAAGGGCATGACGGTGCTGGACAACATCATGACGGGCCGTAACCTCAAGATGCGCTCGAACTTCCTGCTGCAGGCACTGTACTGGGGGCCGGCGCGGCGCGAGGAGATCGCGCATCGCCACAAGGCCGAGGAGATCATCGACTTCCTCGAGATCCAGCACATCCGCAAGACCCCGGTGGGGCGCCTGCCGTACGGCCTGCAAAAGCGCGTGGAGCTGGGCCGGGCCCTGGCGGCCGAGCCCGACATCCTGCTGCTGGACGAGCCGATGGCCGGCATGAACGTGGAGGAAAAGCAGGACATGTGCCGTTTCATTCTCGACGTGAACGACCAGTTCGGCACGACCATCGTGCTGATCGAGCACGACATGGGCGTCGTCATGGACATCTCCGACCGCGTCGTCGTGCTCGACTACGGCCGCAAGATCGGCGACGGTACGCCGGACGAGGTGCGCGCCAATCCGGAAGTGATCTCCGCCTATTTGGGAGCCGCGCATGGACATTAACTTTTTCTTTGAAGTCCTGATCGGCGGCCTGCTGTCGGGCGTCATGTACGCGCTGGTCGCCATCGGTTTCGTGCTGATCTACAAAGCCTCGGGCGTGTTCAATTTCGCCCAGGGCGCGATGGTGTTCTTTGCCGCGCTGACGTGCGTGGGCCTGATGGACCGCTTCGGCATGCCACTGTGGCTGGCCATCCCCGCCACCATCGCGGCGATGGTGATCCTGGGGCTGTGCATCGAGCGGGTGGTGCTGCGGCCATTGGTGAACCAGCCCGAGATCACGCTGTTCATGGCCACCATCGGCCTGGCCTTCTTCCTCGAGGGCCTGGCCCAGCTGATCTGGGACTCGCAGGTGCACCAGCTGGCGCTGCCGATCGAGGACGTGCCGCTGCAATCGGTGCTGGACCGTTTCAACATCGTCGTCTCGCAGTTCGACGTGATGGCGGCCGCCGTCTGCGGCGTGCTGGTGCTGCTGCTGGCCGTGCTGTTCGCCAAGACCAAGGTGGGCCGCGCGTTGCGCGCCGTGGCGGACGACCACCAGGCCGCGCTGGCCGTCGGCATTCCGCTGCAGCGCATCTGGGCCATCCTGTGGGCTGTCGCCGGCGTCGTCGCGCTGGTGGCGGGCCTGTTGTGGGGCGCCCGCAACGGCGTGCAGTTCGCGCTGACGTTCATCGCCCTGAAAGCCCTGCCGGTGCTGATACTGGGCGGTTTTACCTCCGTTCCGGGCGCCATCGTCGGTGGCCTGATCATCGGCGCCTCGGAAAAGCTGGCCGAGGTGTACATCGGTCCCCTGGTCGGCGGCGGCATCGAGGGCTGGTTCCCCTACGTGCTGGCGCTGCTGTTCCTGCTGGTGCGGCCGGAAGGGCTGTTCGGCGAAAAAATCATCCGGAGGATCTGACATGTTCTATCGTGAAGCCGGCCAGTTCAAGACCACGTACGAGGCCGACGGCCAGATCTTGCCGATCCGCCAGGACCGCATCGCACTGCTGGCGACGTTGACGCTGGCCGTGCTGGTACTGCCCTTCGTCGCCACGCCGTATCTGCTGTCGGCGATCCTGATCCCGTTCCTGATCTTCGCCCTGGCGGCGCTGGGCCTGAACATCCTGACGGGCTACGCCGGCCAGCTGTCGCTCGGCACGGCCGCGTTCATGGCCGTGGGCGCATTCGCCTCGTGGAATTTCGTCTACCGCTTCCCCGGCCTGCCGATCCTCGTCGCCTTCGTGCTGGGCGGCTTGTGCGCCGCCATGGTCGGCATCGCGTTCGGCTTGCCGTCGCTGCGCATCCGCGGCTTTTACCTCGCCGCGTCCACCCTGGCGACGCAATTCTTCGTGGTCTGGTGCCTGACCAAGATCCCTGCGCTGACGGGCGGCAGCGCCTCCGGCGTGATCACGGCGCAGAAGATCGTCATCCTCGGCTACGCCTTCGACACGCCGCAGCGCAAGTACGTGCTGGTGCTGCTGATCGTGGCGCTGATGGCGCTGCTGGCGAAGAACATGGTGCGCTCGAACGTGGGCCGCTCCTGGATGGCGGTGCGCGACATGGACGTGGCGGCCGAAGTCATCGGCATCCGCCTGATGCGCACCAAGCTGCTGGCGTTCGCGGTCAGCTCGTTCTATTGCGGCGTGGCCGGCGCACTGTACGCGTTCGCCTATCTCGGCACGGTGGAACCGGAGGCATACAGCCTGGATCTGTCGTTCCGCATCCTGTTCATGATCATCATCGGTGGCGTCGGCTCGATCCTCGGCTCCTTCCTCGGTGCCGCGTTCATCGTGCTGCTGCCGGTGGGCCTGAACATCGTCGCGCACGGCCTGGGCCTGCCGACCAGCGTGGCCTCGAACCTGGAGCTGATGGTGTTCGGCGCCCTGATCATCTTTTTCCTGATCGTGGAACCGCACGGTCTGGCGCGTTTGTGGCAAATCGGTAAAGAGAAGCTGCGCCTGTGGCCATTCCCGCATTAGGCGCCATAACAATCCAAAGGAGACCACCATGACGTTCAAATCCCTCGTGCTCGGTGCCGTGCTGGCCGCCAGCGGTGCCACGGCGCTGGCCCAGCAGTTCGTCGCGCTGCCGTCGTACCGCGTCGGCCCCTATGCATCCGGCGGCGCCGGCTTCTACGGCGGCATCATCGACTACTTCAACCTCGTCAACGCCAATGGCGGCGTGAATGGCGTCAAGGTCACGTGGGAGGAATGCGAGACGGAATACAACCCATCGCGCGGCGTCGAGTGTTATGAGCGGCTGAAGACCAGCCAGGGCGGTGCCACCCTGGTCGAGCCGCTGTCCACCGGCATCGCCTACGGCATCCTGGACCGCATCCCGCAGGACAAGATTCCGATGACGATGCTGGGCTATGGCCGCTCCGATGCCGCCAACGGTAAAGTCTTCCCCTATGTGTTCCCGCTGATCTCCAGCTACTGGAGCCAGGCCGCCGCGATGGTCAAGTACCTGGCTGACAAGAACGGTGGCAGTTTGAAGGGCAAGAAGATCGTGCACCTGTACCACGACTCCGCGTTCGGCAAGGAGCCGCTGCCGGTGCTGGAGGCGCTGGCCCAGCAGCAGGGCTTCGAGCTCGTGAAGATTCCCGTGGCGCCGCCGGGCAGCGAGCAGCAGGCGCAGTGGCTGCAGATCCGCCAGGCGCGGCCCGACCACGTGATCCTGTGGGGCTGGGGCGTGATGAACTCCGTCGCCATCAAGACGGCGCAGCGCAACGGCTTCCCGCGCGAGAAAATCCTCGGCGTGTGGTGGGCCGGCTCGGAAGAGGACACCGTGCCATCCGGCGACGCCGCCAAGGGCTACACGGCGATGTCGTTCAACACCCCCGGCAACTACCCGGTGCTGGACAACATCCGCCAGACCGTCTACGGCGCCGGCAAGGGCAACCTGGCCGACAAGGGCCGCATCGGTTCCGTCTACCACATGCGCGGCGTCACGGCCGGCATCCTGTTCGTCGAGGCGATGCGCGCCGCGCAGGAGAAGTTCGGCAAGGGCAAACCCGTCACCGGCGAGCAGCTGCGCTGGGGCCTGGAAAACCTGAACATCGACGCGGCGCGCCAGAAGGCCATCGGCGCCGTCAACATGTTCCCGACCGTGAAGACCAGCTGCGAGGACCACGAGGGCTCCGGCGCCGTCAAGGTACAGCAATGGGACGGCAAGAAATGGGTGGCCATCACGCCGAACTGGATCGTGGGCGACCGCGCGCTGGTGAAGCGGCTGGTGGACGAATCGTCCACCAAGTACGCGGCCGAGAAGAAACTCACGCCGGCCTGCCTGAAGTAAGCGGATGAAAGCGAGCGTATGAGCTACCTGTCCGTCAACAATATCGAGGTGATCTACGACCATGTGATCCTCGTGCTCAAGGGTGTGTCCTTGCAGGTCCCGCAGGGCAAGATCGTCGCGCTGCTGGGCGCGAACGGGGCCGGCAAGTCCACCACGCTGAAGACCATCTCGACCCTGCTGCGCGGCGAGCGGGGCGACGTGACAAAGGGAGAAGTGCGTTTCCAGGGCGAGCGCATCGACCAGCTCACGCCCAATGAGCTGGTGCGGCGCGGCCTGTCCCAGGTGATGGAAGGAAGGCATTGCTTCGGCCATCTCACCATCGAAGAAAACCTGCTGACGGGCGCCTACACGCGCAAGGCCTCGCGCGCCGAGCTGCGCGACTCGCTCGACAAGGTCTATCACTACTTCCCGCGCCTGAAGGAGCGCCGCGCCAGCCAGGCCGGCTACACGTCCGGCGGCGAGCAACAGATGTGCGCCATCGGCCGGGCCTTGATGGCCAAGCCCTCGATGATCCTGCTGGACGAGCCGTCGATGGGCATCGCGCCGCAGATCGTCGAAGAGATCTTCGACATCGTCAAGGACCTGAACGCGCGCGAGAACGTGTCGTTCCTGCTGGCCGAGCAGAACACCATGGTGGCGTTGCGCTACGCCGACTTCGGCTACATCCTGGAAAACGGCCGCGTGGTGATGGAAGGCGCGGCCGCCGACCTGGCCAACAACGAGGACGTCAAGGAGTTCTACCTGGGCGTCGCCGGTGCGGAGCGCAAGAGCTTCCGCGACCAGAAATTCTACCGCCGGCGCAAGCGCTGGCTGGCCTGAACCATGAACCTGAACAAAGCCAAACAGCTGTGCCGCTCGTTCCCGGGCGTCACGGAAGAGATCAAATGGAGCGGCGTGCTGGTCTACTGCGTGGGCGGCAAGATGTTTGCCGCCACCGACAACGACGAGCAGGCGCGCCGCCTCAGCCTGAAGGTCGAAGACGACGCCTTCCTGGCGCTGACCGACCGCCCCGGCTTCGTGCCGGCGCCCTTTCTCGCGCGGGCCAAATGGGTCATGATCGACGACTTCAAGGCCGTGTCGGACGCCGAGGCGGCCAGCCTGCTGCGGCGCGCCTACGAACTGATTTTCGCCAAGCTGACAAAAAAACTGCAGCGCGAGATCGGAGGCACGCCATGACCCTGGACCGCCGCGAAACGCGCGCCCCGGCCGAGCGCGAGGCCGACCTGATGGCGCGCCTGCCCGGCCTGATCGCGCAGGCGCGCACGGCGCCGGGCTGGGCGCGCATCCTGGGCGACGTCGACCCTGCCGGCATCGCCACACGTGCCGCGCTGGCGCGCCTGCCCGTCACCCGCAAGGCCGACCTGAAGGCCCTGCAGCAGCAGAACCAGCCGTTCGGTGGCCTGACCAGCACGCCGGCACGGCAGCTGCGCCGCATTTACATGTCACCCGGGCCCATCTTCGATGCGGAAGGGCGCGCACCGGACTGGTGGCGCTTTGCCCGGCCCTTGTATGCGGCCGGCGTGCGCCCCGGCGGCCTGCTGCAGAACTGCTTTTCCTATCACTTCACGCCGGCCGCCTTCATGGTGGAATCGGCGGCGGCGCTGATCGGCTGCACCGTGATCCCGGCCGGCAGCGGCCAGACCGAATTGCAGGTGCAGGCGATGGCCGAGCTGCGGCCAGACACCTATGTGGGCACACCGTCGTTCCTGAAACTGATCATGGAAAAGGCGCGCGAGATGGGCGCCGACATCGGCAGCGTGCGGCACGCGCTGCTGAGCGCCGAGGCGCTGCCGGATTCGCTGCGCCAGTGGTTCGTCGACCACGGCATCGCGCACGTCTGTCAGGCCTACGCGTCGGCCGACGCCGGCGCCATCGCGTACGAGACGCGCACGGACGGCAAGCTCAATCCCGGCATGGTGCTGGACGAGGAAATCATCCTGGAAATCGTGCGGCCCGGCTCCGGCGAGCCGGTGCCCGAGGGCGAGGTGGGCGAAGTGGTGCTGACGGTGTTCAATCCGGACTACCCGCTGGTCCGTTTTGCCACCGGCGACCTGTCGGCCGTGCTGACGGATGTGCCGCCGTCGCCGTGCGGGCGCACCAACACGCGTATCCGCGGCTGGCTGGGACGGGCCGACCAGACGACGAAAGTGCGCGGCATGTTCGTGCACCCGTCGCAGGTGCACGAGGTGGCGCGGCGCCACCCGCAACTCGGCAAGGTGCGCCTGGTCGTGACGGGCACGATCGCCGACGAGACCATGACCTTGCATTGCGAGGTGGACGACCCTGCCGGCCCGGCCGATGCCATAGTCACCACCATTCGCGAGGTGACGAAGTTGCGCGGCGAGGTACGCCTGGTCGCGCGCGGCAGCCTGCCCAACGACGGCAAGGTGATCGACGACGCGCGCGACTACCGTTGATCGGCTGCAGGCAAGCGCCGGCGCCACAGGGCGATCAGGCCCAGGCCGCCGGCCAGCATCGCCCACGTGCCCGGTTCGGGAATGGCGGGGGTCAGCAGCACGCTGGTAAAGGTGCCGTCGGCGCGCCGGGCCTGGGCCAGGATCTGGCCATTGTCGTTCAGGTCGTACACCAGGTCGACGGAATAATCGCTGCCGTCGATGCGGTCGCGCAGGTAGGCGATCTCGCCATCCTCGTAGATCCACGGGTGGATGCCCTGCATGCTCAGCGACGAACCCACGACCTGGCCCAGGTTGTTGATCTCGCGCGCCTGCGTCACCTCGGCGCCCGGCATCTGCACCGTCGTCAGCTGGTTGTCCTGCCAGATCCAGGCGTGGCGGAAGCGCTGGTTGATGATGACCTGGCCCAGGTCGTTGATGCCTTCGGCTTCGCTGCCGGGACCGGGCACTGTCAACAGGCGCATGGTGCCGTTCTGGTAGAGGAACGGGCTGCGCTGGTAGTCCCCTGGCACCGTCTCGGACCAGCCGACGACGGCACCTGCGTTGTTCAGGTCCAGCGCCGTCGCCTGGTTGCCGCCCAGCGTGCCCAGGTTGGTCGTCACGCCGTTCGCGTACAACAAGGCCTGCTGCGCGCCGTTGCGGTAACCGGAGCCGATGACCGCGCGGGCGTCGTTGATGCCCCACGGCGAGGACATGACGTCGCCCTGCGCGCTGTTCGGTATCTGGCTGATCCTGCCGAAACGGGTGCGCAGGTAGGAGCGGTATTCGCCACCCGTGTTATGGAACTGGAAGATGGCGTCGCCATCGTTGTTGATGTCGGCAGGGGCGCCGGTGAGCCGCAGCGGCTCGATGGTGCCCCAGCGGTAGAACAGCGTGCCGGCGGTGCCGTGCGACCCCATCATCTCGCCAGCGTTGTTGAGGGTATTCCAGTGCACGTTCGCCAGCTCCGGCGTCAGCGACGCCAGGTCGGTCAGCGTATAGCGCGGCAGGGCTTGGGCGGTACCCGCCAGCAGGCAGGCGCCGAGAACGGCGGTACGGCTAAGCAGGTTCATACTCATGGCGGCCTTTCCGGCAAAAAGACAACGAGCAGAAATCAACGTGACAGACGTGCCCGAAATGCTACCTGAATGGCGGCGATATTAAAACAATAACGAAACTCCCAAGCTGCTAGTGTCGTGCGCGACCGTCGCGCCCGGAATCGCGGATAATGCGAAGGTCATTCACCCAGCCGTCGAACCATCATGTACGAATTTCATCACCAGCGGGCCCGCGCCCTGCTCGACAACGCGGAAGAGATTTTTGACGCAGCGGCCGTCCAGGGCGCCGTGCGCCAGGTGGCACGCACGCTGAACGAACGCTTCGGCGCCGAAGACGAATTCCCGCTCGTGCTGGGCGTGATGGGCGGCGCCGTCGTGTTCACGGGCCACCTGCTGCCGCAGCTGACCTTCCCGCTCGAATTCGACTACATCCACGTCAGCCGCTATGGCGACGAGGACCGTGGCGGCGAAGTGGTGTGGAAGGTGGTGCCGCGCTCGAACGTGGCCGGCCGCACCGTCATCGTCGTCGACGACATCCTCGACGAGGGCGAGACGCTGGCGCACGTCAAGCAGCGCCTGCTGGACATGGGGGCGAAGGACGTCATCATCGCCGTGTTCGCGGACAAGGCGATCCGCAAGGCCAAGCCGATCCACGCGGACATCGTCGGGCTGACGATCCCGGACCGCTTCGTGGTCGGCTTCGGCATGGATGCCTATGGCTACTGGCGCAACCTGCCGGGACTGTGGGCGCTGCGCGGCGAGGATTTGTCCGGCGCTTGAGCAAGGATGCCGGTTACCCCTGGATGGGGGAGGCCGGCGCGCTCCCTAAGCCCAATGGGCGGCGGGCGATGGAACACTTACCATTTTTGCATACCGTACAACCCACGAGGTGCAAACATGAGTAACCCGAAACTGGAAGTCCTGACCCCGCACAACAGCCAGATCATCTTCATCGACCACCAGCCGCAGATGGCCTTCGGCGTGCAGTCGATCGACCGCCAGGTCCTGAAGAACAACACCGTCGCGCTGGCAAAAGCGGCCAAGGTGTTCAACATCCCCACCACCATCACGACCGTCGAGACGCAGAGCTTCTCCGGCAATACCTATCCGGAACTGCTGGACGTGTTCCCGGGCCAGCCGATCCTGGAACGCACGTCGATGAATTCGTGGGACGACCAGAAGGTGCGCGACGCGCTGGCGAAAAACGGCAAGAAGAAGGTGATCGTGTCCGGCCTGTGGACCGAAGTGTGCAACAACACCTTCGCGCTGTGCGCGATGGCCGAGGGCGACTACGAGATCTATATGGTGGCCGACGCCTCGGGCGGCACGTCGAAGGAAGCCCACGACTATGCCATGCAGCGCATGATCCAGGCCGGCGTGGTGCCGGTGACGTGGCAGCAGGTGATGCTGGAATGGCAGCGCGACTGGGCGCACCGCGACAGCTACGACGCCGTGATGGCCATCGTCAAGGAACACTCGGGCGCGTACGGCATGGGTGTCGACTACGCCTATACCATGGTGCACAAGGCACCGTCGCGCGCCGCGGCGCAGCATGAAACGCTGGCGCCGGTGCCGGCGAAGTAAGCGGAGTGAGGGTCTGTCCCTTTGGGACTGACCCTGAAGTTTTGCCGAATCCGTCGAAACGCGAACCAACTTCGGGGTCAGTCCCAAAAAAGCGGGACAGACCCCAACTTCTTACAACGCCAGGCGCGCCCGCGCCGCCGCGTACTCGCTCTTCAGGCGTTCCACCATCTCCGCCACCGTCGGCACGTCGTCCATCAGGCCGACGCCCTGGCCGGCGCCCCAGATGTCGCGCCAGGCCTTGGCGCTGCCGGAGCCGAAGCTCATCTTGCTCTTGTCCGATTCGGGCAGCGCTTCCGGGTCCAGGCCCGCCGCGACGATCGATTTCTTCAGGTAGTTGCCGTGCACGCCCGTGAACAGGTTGGTGTAGACGATGTCCGCCGCGCTCGACTCGACGATCGCTTCGCGGTAGCCGTCGCTGACATTCGATTCCTGCGTGGCCAGCCAGCGCGAGCCGATGTAAGCGAAGTCCGCGCCCATCGCCTGGGCGGCCAGGATCGCGTCGCCGGTGGCGATCGAGCCGGACAGCGCGATCGGGCCGTCGAAGAACTTGCGCACTTCGCCGACCAGGGCGAACGGCGACAGGGTGCCGGCATGGCCGCCGGCGCCGGCCGCCACCAGGATCAGGCCATCGACCCCGGCTTCCAGCGCCTTCTGGGCGTGGCGGATCGACACCACGTCGTGCAGCACGATGCCGCCGTAGCTGTGGATCGCGTCCAGCATCTCCTTCGGTGGCGCGCGCAGCGACGAGATGATGATCGGCACCTGGTGCTTCACGCACACTTCCACGTCATGCGCCAAGCGGTCATTCGACTGGTGCACGATCTGGTTGACCGCGATCGGGCCGACCTTCTTGTCCGGATTGGCACGCTGGAAGTCGGCCAGCTCGGCCTGCAGGTCCGTCAGCCACGTGTCGAGCAGCTCGGCCGGGCGGGCGTTCAGCGCCGGGAAGGAGCCGACGATGCCAGCCTTGCACTGCGCCGCCACCAGGGCGGGACCGCTGGCGATGAACATCGGCGACGCGATAACGGGAAGGGACAGGTTTTGCAGCACTTGAGGCAGGGCCATGGTCGACTCGCGCAAAAAGGGTTGTTGGGAACGATCCGGCCGATTATAGACCTGAAAAAGTACGGTCGTGCGGATTCTAGACGTAAAACTCTATCGCTGGCGGTTGGGCGGCTTGGGGTCTGTCCCCGGTAAGTGAGAACATCAGCGCTTGCCTGCGGCGGCGTCAGGGGACTAACCCCGGTTTTTATGCCGCAACTCGAAAAACCGGGGTCATGGTAGCCGCTTGCAAGCGGCTACCGCTGCGCAGGCGAGGAGCAGTGCTCCTCGAATTCCCTGCTGCGCTCCCCTAATACTGCCGCAGGCAAGCGCCCCAGCCACCACTTACCGGGGACAGACCCCAAGCCTCACGCGTTAACCAGGTACTCGCCATCGACCTTCGCCGCCAGCCCGCGCACCAGCTGCTTGATCGTCCACGCGGCCAGCTCCTCATCGCTCTTGTGCAGGTAGCGCCGGTTCGACTCCACCACCACCGGGATCGACGCCAGCAGCGGCGCCACGTCGGCCACGGCGATCCTCTGCCGTTCCAGCAGCAGGAATTTGAGCAGCACCTTGACGCCGTATTCGGCGTTGTTGGCCGGCTTCGACGACAGGAAATCCAGGCGCCGGCGCGCCCGTTGCAGTGCCGGGCCGACGTCGTCGAACACCGCGCCGTGGCCCGGGATCACCAGCCGCACGTCCAGCCCGGCGATGACGTCCAAGGTGGCCGCCGCCTCGGCGAAGCCGGCATCGCCTTCCAGTTCCGGGAAGATCACGCCGAAGCCGTTGTGCCACAGCGCGTCCGCCGAGATCAGTACCTGCTGCTCGGGGCAGTACCAGATCAGCGAGTGGGCATGGTGACCCGGCGCGCCCAGCACGTGCCAGGTATGCCCGCCCAGGGTCAGCACATCGCCCGGCGCCACGGTGCCGGCGATCGTGAAGCGCGGGCATTGCTGGCCGGTGGCCTTGAAGGTCAGCGCGTCCTCGTCCCAGCGGCGCACCTTGTCGCCTTCTTCGGCCGGCACGAAGGTGGCGCAGCCGTAGTGCGCCTGCAGCGCCGCGTTGCCGCCGCAGTGGTCCGAGTGCAGGTGCGTCGTGTACAGGCGGTCCAGGTGGCGGCCGTGCAGCGCATGGCGCACCAGTTCGACGGTCTGCGCGGCGTGCGTGACGTAGCCGCTGTCGACCAGCGCCGTGTCGTCCGGGCCGATCAAGAGGATGTTGTTGGCGGAGAGCCAGCCGCGTTCGAACACGCGGATGGAGTCGGGTAAGGTCATCATTTTTTCATCTGGAACGCCAGCGAGATCCTGGCAAATTCCACCAGCACTTCCTGGGTACCCGCGTTGAACGTGGTGAACGCGGTGCCGGTTCGCACGATCATCCGCGGCGGGAACAGCCAGGACATATAAGGAATGCCGATCATCTTCGCGCCGCGCACTTCGTCCCAACGCACCTTGCGATCGACGACGCCGGTCTGGCGGATGCCTTCGGCGTCGATCGTCGTGGTCGCGCGCAGGAACCAGTACAGGCTGACGGCCAGCATGGCGCCAGCGCCCGCCAGCAGCGCCTGCACGCCGAACGAAAACGTCGGCAGCGGGAAGCGCAGCGCGACGCTGACAGCGTACGCCGCCAGCGCGATCGTCAAGAGCGTGGCGACAACCTTGAAGCCGTTGCCGTAGGTGGGTCCCGACACATTCCGTTCGGGTCGATAGTGCGCCATGGGAGGTGGATCAGTCGAAGTCGATAGTCTGCTCGCGCTGGCGCAGCTGGGCCCAGACGGCGCGCTTGTAGTCGTCGCTGGCGTTGGCCCACGCGACGATTTCCTCAATCGTGCGCATGCAGCCCTCGCAATAACCCGTATCGCGATTCATCTTGCACAGGCTGACGCAGGGCGACGGCACGGGCGATGCCAGAGCGGGCGGCGATGGCGGCGGAAGAGCAGAATTCATGTGTGGTGGTATTGACAACAATCAAATCAATCAACGTGCATTCTAGCCGATCCAGGTTTGCGCCGGTCCGTGGCGAATCTGGCTATACTGGACCAAAACAAGGCCCGTGGAACACACGGAGCGCCGAGGAGACGCAGTCACGCAGCACGCATTTAGAAAAGTGCAGACAGCGCGGCCGCAGACCGATGCGAAAGCAGGCATCGGCTGCCGTCATAGACGATCCACCAGCCTCCGAGGTCCTCATGAAACACGGTCAACTCTGGTTTACCCAGGTACGAAAGACGGCGGAAGCCCTCTTCGGCCGCCATGCCTTCCCCGACGGGGCCTTCGATTTCCCCGCGGCTTTCGAGCTGCCGGAAGCGATCTTCGACGCGCCGCCAGCAATGGCGCCGCCCCTGCAACCGGGCGCGCGCTTCCTCAATGGCGTGTATGAAAACGACGCGGGCGCGCGCCGCTACAAGCTGTACATTCCCTCGACATGGAAAGGCCAGCGCCTGCCGCTGGTCGTCATGCTGCACGGCTGCGCGCAGGACCCGGACGATTTCGCCGCCGGCACGCAGATGAACGCCGTGGCCGAGGAGCGCAAGTGCTTCGTGCTGTATCCGGCCCAGTCGCCGGACGCGAACAACTCGCGCTGCTGGAACTGGTTCAATGCGCTCGACCAGCGCCACGGCCAGGGCGAGCCTTCCATCATCGCCGGCATGACGCAGCGCGTGCTCGATCACTACCCGGTCGCGCGCAACCAGGTCTACATCGCCGGCATGTCGGCCGGCGGCGCCATGGCCATCATCGTCGGCACCTTGTATCCGGAATTGTTCTGCGCTGTCGGCGTGCATTCGGGCCTGCCGTATGCGGCGGCGCGCGATTTGCCGTCCGCCCTGGCCGCCATGCAGCGCGGCGCCTTCGGTGCCAGCCAGACCGCCAGCGCCGGCCTGCCGATGATCGTCTTCCACGGCGACCAGGACACCACCGTCCATCCCGCCAACGGCGAGGAACTGCTGGCGCAGGGGCTGCGCAGCCATCCGCTGGGTGGCACCGCGCGGCCGTCCCGCCTGGCCGGCCGGGTGCCGGACGGGTATGCCTACACCCGCATCAAGCACTGGCTGCACGACGGCTCGCCGCTGGCCGAGCACTGGGTCATCCATGGCGCCGGCCATGCCTGGTCGGGCGGCAGCGCGGCCGGCAGTTATACGGATGGCAAGGGACCGGACGCGAGCCGGGAGATGATGCGCTTCTTCAGCACCGTGCGGGCGGGCTAGACTTCCCTGGCTCCTGCGCCGCGATGTGCGCCTTCAGGCAGGCCGGGCACCAGCAGCCGACCGCGCTGTCCGCGCCCGGCACCGGCACTGCCGGCGGCAGCGCCGTGCACCAGCAGGGGCTCGGATCGGCCTTGCCGTCCGGCCCCGGATCGGCCATCGCGCAGTGAAAAGTGGCGCCGCAGCGCTCGCAGGTGCTCATGGGTCGAGCCTAGCGGAACGGCGTCGAAAATACAATATTTGGCCCTATAATGCGGGGGCACGCCATCAAGCCGTACAACTCGGCGGGTGCAAGACCCCGTGCCGGAGCCCGCGCTTCGCTGTAAAATCGCCACAATCTTTTTACCGGACCCGCCATGACCCAACTGACCAACTTGAGCCTGGACATGCCAGCAGACGACCTGACCGCGGTTTCGCCGCAGATCAAGGCACAGATCCTGGCCGAGGCTCTGCCATACATCCGTAATTTCCATGGCAAGACGATCGTCATCAAATACGGCGGCAACGCGATGACGGATGAGCGCCTGAAGCACGGCTTCGCGCGCGACGTGATCCTGCTGAAACTGGTGGGCATGAATCCGGTCGTGGTGCACGGCGGCGGTCCGCAGATCGACAACGCGCTGAAAAAGATCGGCAAGCAAGGCACCTTCGTGCAGGGCATGCGCATCACCGACGAAGAGACGATGGAAGTGGTCGAGTGGGTGCTGGGCGGCGAGGTGCAGCAGGACATCGTCATGCTGATCAACCATTACGGCGGCCAGGCCGTGGGCCTGACGGGCAAGGACGGTGGCCTGATCCGCGCGCGCAAGATGGCGATGCCGGACAAGCAGAACCCCGGCCAGTACCTGGACATCGGCTTCGTCGGCGAAATCGACGCCATCAACCCGGCCGTCGTCAAGGCGCTGCAGGACGACGCCTTCATCCCGATCATCTCGCCGATCGGCTTCGGCCAGGACGGCCAGGCCTACAACATCAATGCCGACGTCGTCGCCGGCAAGATCGCCGAGATCCTGAAAGCCGAAAAGCTGATCATGATGACCAATATCGCCGGCGTGCAGGACAAGAACGGCAACCTGGTCACCGACCTGTCGGCGCGCGAGATCGACGAGATGTTCGCCGACGGCACGATCTCCGGCGGCATGCTGCCGAAAATCTCGTCCGCGCTGGACGCCGCCAAGTCCGGCGTCAACACGGTCCACATCATCGATGGGCGGATTGAACACAGTTTGCTGCTGGAAGTGTTGACCGAACAGGCATTTGGCACTATGATCCGGTCTCACTAAAAAATTTGGCGGCGCAGAAACAACCGCGCCGCTTTGTTTTATCCAGTGCCCTTGTAGCTCAGTGGTAGAGCACTCCCTTGGTAAGGGAGAGGCCACGTGTTCAATCCACGTCAAGGGCACCATTTCTTCCTGCAGCACCCTCCCGCGCATTCAATAGATTCGTTCCACCCGCAGTCCCTTTGCGCGCAACAGTTCCGGCACGCTGCCCGTTCCCACCAGGTGCAATACGCCGATCGCCGCCACGCTGCGCCGCTCCTTCTTCAGCAGTTGTTCGATGCCGTCCGCCAGCGCCGGGTTGCGTTCGGCCAGCAGCACCTGGCTGACGAAGCGGCCGGAGAACGTGGTGTCGGCTGCCGTCTTGG
Organism: [Empedobacter] haloabium; assembly: GCA_008011715.2. NCBI lineage: Bacteria > Pseudomonadati > Pseudomonadota > Betaproteobacteria > Burkholderiales > Oxalobacteraceae > [Empedobacter] haloabium. The sequence goes on along the minus strand of CP136508.1, from coordinate 6,324,083 downwards.
CGGCAATCCGGTCCAGCGCGGCCTGATCCGCCTGCGTCCAGGCGCTCAGGATGGCGCGGGCGTCGTCCGCCTGCTCCTTGTCCTCGATCGCGTCGATGCTCTCGCGCAGGAACAGCGCCTGCTCGGCCGCCGGCATGCGCCCGAACAGGGCCATCTGGCCCGCCACCGATTCCAGCGCGACGACCTTCTGGCCGCGCGCGTGGGCCTGTTGCGACAGCCACGTGTCGACCGCCAGGTCGGCCTGGTAGCCCTGCTTCTCGAATTCGCGCACCGCCAGCAGGCTGGCAACCATCCACGGTTTCATCGACGCCACCGTCGCCGCGCCGATGCCGTACTGGCGCAGCAGGCGGTCCAGGCGCGGCCGGTAGGCGGCCGGCAGTTCCGCGCTGGCCGGGCCGCGGCCGTTCTGGTACAGGCCGTGTTCGCGCACGGCGCGCGCGATCTCGTCCTGCGGACCGAGCGGATCGACCTCCAGCGCCAGCACGCTGGCCTCGCGCAGGGCCGCCATCAGGCGCGGCTCGAACGGATAGAACCCGGGCGCGCCCACGTGGATGGTGCCGAACAGCCAGGCTACGTGGCCACCCTGCTCGACGCGGAACAGCGCGCCACGGTTGGCGACCGGCGCCGCCTCGAGAGCGGCCACCGGCAGCGGCGCCAGGCCGGCCAGAAACCAGAGCAGGCCGGTAAACATCACTATAATCTGGCGTCGCATGCTGACCTTCCGAATTGAAGAGACGTGAATATTAAACCTTCCGCCCCGGTCTGGCTGTTCGACCTCGACAACACACTGCACAACGCGTCGCACGCCATCTTCCCCGCGATCATGGCGAACATGAACACGTATATCGCACGCGTGTTGGGCGACGGCGTCACGCCGGCCGGCATCGACGCCGTCAACGCCGCGCGCACGCTGTACTGGAAGCGCTATGGCGCCACGCTACTGGGGCTGATCCGCCACCACGGCGTGCGCGCCGACCATTTCTTGCGCGAGACGCACGAGATGGCGGACCTGCTGTCGATGATTCGCCACGAAAAAGGCCTCGGCAGCTTGCTGCGCCGGCTGCCGGGGCGCAAAATCCTGCTGACCAACGCGCCGCACCGCTATTCGACGCAGGTTTTGCGCCACCTGGGCATCCAGCGCCACTTCGCGCACCACATCGCGATCGAATCGATGCGGGTGCACGGCCAGTTGCGGCCGAAGCCGTCGAAGCTGTTGCTGCGCAAGGTCATGCGCCACCAGCGCGCAACGGCGCGGCGTTGCATCCTCGTCGAGGATACGCTGGCCAACCTGCGCACGGCCCATGCGCTGGGCATGCGCACCGTCTGGGTCACGCAGTACCTGAAGGTGGGCGACCCGATCGGCACCGCCCATCCGCCGAAACGGCTGACGCGCCCCGGCTGGGTCGATGTCAAAGTAAAATCCGTCAGGAGCCTGCCGGCGCGGTTGTCCCGCCTGCAAGGCCGTTGAAGCAAACCGAGAACCGCGTTTTTTGAAGAGACAACATGGCAAGCACCCCGCCCGGCCAACGCAAGCTGCAAATCCTTCAGGCCCTGGCCGCGATGCTGGAACACCCGAAGGGCGAAAAAATCACCACCGCCGCGCTGGCGCGCAAGCTGGAGGTGTCCGAAGCGGCACTGTACCGCCATTTCGCCAGCAAGGCGCAGATGTTCGAAGGGCTGATCGACTTCATCGAGCAGAGCGTATTTGGCCTCATCAACCAGATCGCCGAGCGCCAGCAGGACGGCCTGGCGCAGGCGCGCGACATCCTGACCATGCTGCTGCGCTTCGCCGCCAGCAATCCGGGCATGACGCGCGTGCTGATCGGCGACGCTCTCGTCAACGAAGACGAGCGCCTGCAGCAGCGCATGAACCAGTTCTATGACCGCGTCGAGCTGGCCCTGAAGCAGGCCTTGCGCCTGGCGGCGGCCGAGGGCCAGGCGCACGAAGCGGACGTCGCCGCGCGCGCCGACCTGCTGGTCAGCTACGTGCTGGGGCGCTGGCACCGTTACGCGAAGAGCGGCTTCCAGCTGGCGCCCGGCGAGGAAGCGGCCGTGCAGATCGCCCTGCTGCTGCACTGATATACCCTGCCGATGAAGTCTTTTAACGCCGGGGCGTTTGCCGCCCTGCTGGCCGGTGGCGTCGCCATCGGTTTCGCCGGCATCCTGATGCGCCTGTCCGACGTGAATCCGATCGCCTCGGCGTTCTGGCGCATGGCGCTGGCCGCGCCCGTGCTGTGGGCCTGGGCGCTGGTCACGGCGCGGACCGACCGCGTGGCCGGGCTGCGCACGGAACTGTCCCCCATCGTTGCCTGGTCCGGCCTGTTCTTCGGCATCGATCTGGGCGTCTGGCACCTGGCGCTGCACTACACTTCGGTGGCCAACGCCACCCTGCTGTCGAACCTGGCACCGTTGTTCATCGCCCTGTGGCTATGGCTCGCCCACGGCGAACGCTTCTCGCGCGGCTTCCTGGCCGGCATGGCGCTGGCACTGGTCGGCGCCGTCGTACTGATCGGTCCTTCCGCCTCGAGCGGCGGCACGCACCTGCTGGGCGACGGCCTGGGCCTGCTGTCGACGAGCTTTTATGCCGCTTACCAGCTGGCGGTCAAGGACGCCCGCACCAGCTACTCGACGGCGCGCCTGATGGCCTGGAGCACCAGCGTCACGGCCGTCGTGCTGCTGCCGTTCGCGCTGTGGATGCCCGGGCCGTTCTGGCCGGCGAGCGTGGCGGGCTGGCTGCCGCTGCTGGGCCTCGCGCTGGTCGCGCAGATCGGCGGCCAGACCGTGATAGCCTACGCGTTCGCGCACCTGCCGGCGTCGCTGGCGTCGGTCAGCCTGCTGGTGCAGCCGCTGACGGCGGCCGTGGCCGCGCTGGCGATCTTCGGCGAGCGGCTTGGCCCGCTGCAGCTGGCCGGCGGCGCCCTGCTGTTGTGCGGTATTTACTTTTCCAAACGTGGTCACACATGAGTTCCGAATGCTTTGCCCTGCTCGATGACGCCAGCGCGGGCCCTCACTCCCGCCTGTTCACCCGTCATGCCGGCACGCTGACCTGCGCCACGCCGGACGACTGGCCGGCCTTGCTGGCCGACCTGCAGGCCGCGCTGCAACGGGGCGAGCATGCCGTCACGCTGTGCAGCTATGAACTGGGCCACCTCATCGTCGGCCTGCCGGCACGGCCGACGCCCGTGCCGCTGGCCCAGGTGCTGCTGTTCCGCCAATGTGAATTCCTGGCGCAGGAAGAGGTGGCGGCATGGCTGCGGCAACGCACGGCGGGCGACACGGCACCCGCCGGCATCGCCGGCATCACGGCCAACGTGAGCGCAACGCAGTTCACCGAGGCAATCGACCGCATCCGCGCCTACATCGCGGCCGGCGACACCTACCAGGTCAACTACACCTACCGCCTGCGTTTCGACGCCTTTGGCTCGCCCGCCGCGCTGTACCAGCGCCTGCGCGCGCGCCAGCCCGTGCCGTACGGCGCCCTGATCGCATTGCCGGACGGCGGCGCCGTGCTGTCGCTGTCGCCCGAACTGTTCGTGCGCCACGATGCGGGTACGCTGACGGCGCGGCCGATGAAGGGCACGGCGCCGGCCGCGCCACCGGGCCCCGACGCGGACGCCGACAACGCGCGCCGCGCCGCCGACCTGGCCGCCGACCCGAAGAACCGGGCGGAAAACCTGATGATCGTCGACCTGCTGCGCAACGATATCGGCCGCGTCGCCGTCACCGGTTCCGTGCAGGTGCCGAAGCTGTTCGACGTGCAGCGCTATGCCAGCGTGCTGCAGATGACGTCCACCGTGCAGGCCAGCCTGCGCCCGGACGCCACCCTGGCGGACATCTTCACGGCGCTGTACCCCTGTGGCTCGATCACGGGCGCACCGAAGCGGCGCACGATGGAAATCATCGCCGAACTGGAACCGGCGCCGCGCGGGCTGTACACGGGGGCGATCGGCTGGTTCGATCCGGCACCGCCAGACCGCCCGCTCGGCGACTTCTGCCTGAACGTGCCGATCCGCACCTTGGCGCTGCAGCCGGAGGCTGGCGGCGTGCGCCGCGGCGAGCTGGGTGTCGGTGCCGGCATCGTCCACGACAGCGTGGCGGCGGACGAATTCGCCGAGTGCCGCCTGAAGGCCCGCTTCCTGACGGGGCTGAGCAACGATTTCGAGCTGTTCGAGACGATGCACGCCACCCGTGAGGACGGCGCGCGTCACCTGGAGCGCCACCTGCACCGGCTGGCGCAGTCGGCCCGTTATTTCGGCTTCGCCTGGGACGAGGCGGCGGCGCGCGCCTACGTGACCATTGCCTGCGACGCCCTGCCGCCGGCCACGCCGCACCGTCTGCGCCTGGCCTTGAACGCGGCCGGTGCCTTTGCCGTGCAAACGGGCGTGCTGGCGCCGCTGGCGCAGCCCGTGCGCGTGCTGCTGGCGGCGCAGCCGACGACAGCGGACGACCTGTTCCTGCGCCACAAGACCAGCTGGCGGGCCGGCTACGACGCGGCATGGAAGGCCGCCGAGGCGCAAGGCGCATTCGACCAGCTGTTCTGCAACGAGCGGGGCGAACTCACCGAGGGTGGGCGCAGCAACCTGTTCATCCGGCTGGACGGCCAATGGCTGACGCCGCCGCTGGCGTGCGGCCTGCTGCCCGGCGTGATGCGCGCCGTCGTGCTGGAAGCCTGGAGCGCGCGCGAAGCCGTGATCACCCCGGCCATGCTGGCGCGGGCCGAGGAGATCGTGGTGTGCAATGCCTTGCGCGGCGCGCTGCGCGCGGAACTCGTCGGCGCTACAGGCTGACGAACGGCGTGAACCCGCCCATGATCATGCGCTTGCCGTCGAACGGCATACTGCTCATCATGTCCGCCATGCGCGGGTCTTCCATGACCATCTTGTTGATGCGGTCGCGCGCCTCGCGCGAGTCGTAGACGATCCACGAGAAGAACACCACCTCGTCGTCCTTCAGCTGCACGGCCTGCGGGAAGGACGTCAGCTGGCCAGGCGGGACGTCGTCGCCCATGCATTCACGGAATTCCAGGGCGCCATGCTCGCGCCAGATCGTTCCCGCCTTCTGCGCCAGCGCGCGGTAGGCCTCCAGTTGGGCTTTCGGTACCGGTACGATAAAGCCGTCGACGTAGGGCATGCTGGTCTCCTCCAGTCAGTTGTTGGAGCATCCAGCTTAGTCAACGGAAGCGCTCGCAACAAGGAATGCTTTTCGGTAAGCGCCAGGGCTGGTCGCGACCAACCGCCGGAAATGGTGGCGCAGCGACTCCTCCGAGCCGAAACCGGCGCGCTCGGCCACCTGCGCCAGCGGCAGCGGCGTTTCCAGTAGATCCTTGGCGATGGCGATGCGCTCGCGCACCAGCCATTCGACCGGTCCCAGGCCCGTCGCCTGCTGGAACTGGCGCTGCAAGGTGCGCGCGCTCATCGCGGCGCGCTCGGCCATCGACGCCACCGTGTGCGGGCCAGCGGGATGACGGCGCAGCCAGTCCATCAGCTGGGCCAGCCGGCCCGCCTCGTCCGCCGGCATGGGACGGGGCACGAACTGGGCCTGGCCGCCGGCGCGGTGCGGCGGCACCACGAGGCGCTGCGCCACCAGGTTGCCGACGCGGGCGCCGTGATCGCGCCGCACCAGGTGCAGCAGCATGTCCAGCCCGGCCGCCGAGCCGGCCGACGTGATGACCTGGCCGTTGTCGATGTACAGCGCGTCCGCCGCGACCTGCACGCGCGGGTAGCGCCGGGCCAGCCGCTCGGCATAGCGCCAATGCGTGGTGGCGCGCTGGCCGTCCAGTACCCCGGCCGCCGCCAGCACGAACACGCCGGAGCAGATCGAACACAGGCGCGCGCCGCGCCGGTGCGCCGCGCGAATCAGCGCCAGCAGCGCGGCCGGCGGTTCCTCGTCCGCATCGCGCCAGCCGGGAATCACGATGGTGTCGGCCTGGCGGATCCAGCCGGGCGCGTAACGGGCCTGCACGGTGATGCCGCCGGCCGCGCGGATCGGGCCACGCTCGATGGCCGCCACGCGAAAGTCGTACCAATCGACGCCCAGTTCCGGGCGCTCGAGCGCGAACAGCTCGACGGTACAGCCGAATTCGAAGGTGCACAGGCCGTCATAGGCCAGCGCGACGACGCGATGGGGAGTCTGCATGGCGTCATCTTAACGCAGCTTGGCATTCGCGCCACTGCCGCCCGGCGCCTGCCGGCCCGACAATGCAAGCTCATTGACCACAGGAGCAACCATGTCGATCGTGACGGAAGTGGCCGCGGCGGACAGCGCCACGGCATTGGCCCATTTCGAACGCGCCCTGCGCTTCGAGACGGATTGCTGGGACGTGCACAGCGTGCTGGGCACGCCGGAACAGGATTTCGTGCTGCTGGACGTGCGCGGCACCGACAGCTACGCGCGCGGCCACGTGCCCGGCGCGGTGGACCTGGCGCAGCGCAAGATCGTCGCGGCCAAGCTGGCGGACTACCCGGCCGACACGGTGTTCGTCACGTATTGCGCCGGGCCGCACTGCAACGGCGCCGCCCGCGCCGCCATCCGGCTGGCGCGGCTGGGCCGGCCCGTCAAGATCATGACGGGCGGCGTGACGGGCTGGCTGGACGAGGGTTTCACGCTCGTCCCGGCGTGATCAACCGGCCAGCGCCTTCTCGACGGCGCCGACCAGTTCCTTGTCGGTCGGCTTGACCTTGCTCGGGAAACTTTCGATGACCTTGCCGTCGCGGCCGATCAGGTATTTGTGGAAATTCCATGCCGGCGCCTTGCCGGTTGCCTTGATCAGGTCGGCGTACAGCGGGTTCGGCGCGGCGCCGGAGACGACCGACTTGGCGAACATCGGAAACTTCACGCCATAGGTGTTGAAGCAGAAGTCGGCGATCTCCTTGCTGCTGCCGGGCTCCTGCTTGCCGAAGTCGTTGGACGGGAAGCCCAGCACGACCAGGCCCTTGTCGGCATATTTGGCATACAGCCCTTCCAGGCCCTCGTACTGGCTGGTGAAGCCGCAGTAGCTGGCCGTGTTGACGACGAGGACGACCTTGCCGGCGTACTGGCACAGGTCTTGCGGGACATCGTCCTGCAGCCGCTTGAAGGACTGCCGCAGCAGCGCCGGGCAGCTGGCTGGGCGGGCGGTCAAGGCCGGCGCGGCCGGTTTCGCGCTCTGCTGGGCCAAGACTGGCGCACTGGACAGCAGGCCAAGCAACGACAAACACGCAACACGAAAGGAAAAAGTCATGGTTCGCTCGACAAAGTGATCGGGAAAGATCATTGTATGTCACTGCGCCGTGAACGGCGCAGTGAACTCCTGTCGTGAAGGGGCCCGCCATGCTTCGCTCTTCTCCCCGCAAGCTCATCGTTCGCACCATCGTTGCGCTGGCCATGCTGGCGGCCACCCTGCTGCTGCCGCCCGCGCTGCGGCCCACGTATGCGCAGGCGGCCAGCCTGCCGGCGCTGAAAGCGGAACAGCTCTCGGTGTCCGGCCTGTCCTCCGGCGGCTTCATGGCCGTCCAGTTCGACGTGGCCTATTCGGCCAGCATCGTCGGCGCCGGCATCATCGCCGGCGGGCCGTACAACTGCTCACGCGGCAGCGTCAACGTGGCCACCATGGTGTGCAGCTGTACCAGCGGCCTGCCCTGGTGCAGTGTCAGCAACGGCGGCACCGGCGTGGCCAGTCTGGTCGAGACGACGGCCACCTACGCCCAGCGCGGCCATATCGACGCCACGGCGAACCTGGCGCGCCAGCGCATCTGGCTGTTCTCGGGCCGTGCCGACACGGTCGTGCCCACCGCCGTCATGGACGACCTGGCGGCCTATTACCGACACTACCTGCCGGCCGAACAGATCCGCTACCGCAGCGATATCCACGCCGAGCACGCGATTCCGACGGATGGTTTCGGCAACGGCTGCGCCAAGCTGGGCGCGCCGTACATCAGCAACTGCGGGGTGGACGGCGCAGGCGAACTGCTGAACTGGATCTACGGCAGCCTGAACCCGCGCTCGACGGCGCCGCCGGCCGGGCGCTTCATCGAATTCGACCAGGAGGAATTCATCGACTCGCCACGCCGCCATGGCATGGCGACGACGGGCATCCTGTACGTGCCGCCCGGCTGCGAGGGGAACGCGGCCGGCTGCAAGCTGCACGTGGCCTTCCACGGCTGCAAGCAGACCGCGGCGCTGGTGGGCGAAGCGCACACGCACAACGCCGGCTACAACGCCTGGGCCGACACCAACCGCATCGTCGTGCTGTATCCGCAGGCGGCGCCCGTGTATCCATGGGCGAATCCGAACTCGTGCTGGGACTGGTTCAGCTATGACGACGCCAATTACGCCATCAAGACGGGGCGGCAGATGCGGGCGGTGAAGCGGATGACGGAGCGGTTGATGGGGGTGCAGTAAGCGCATGCGAGACCCCTGGTGTCAGGCAGCTGTCTGCGCGTCTCCGACCCGCAGATAGGTGCCTGACACCGGTGTTCCATGCGCCGGTGGCGATCAGATGCCGCCGAGGCAGACGTACTTGATGACCAGGTAGTCGTCGATGCCGTACTTGGAGCCCTCGCGGCCCAGGCCAGACTGCTTGACGCCGCCGAACGGCGCGATCTCGTTCGAGATCAGGCCCGTGTTGACACCCACCATGCCCGACTCCAGGCCTTCGGAAACGCGCCAGATGCGGCCGATGTCGCGCGAGTAGAAGTAGGCGGCCAGGCCGAACTCGGTGCTGTTGGCCAGCGCCACCGCCTCGTCGTCCGTCTTGAACCGGAACAGCGGCGCCAGCGGGCCGAACGTTTCCTCGGTGGCGACGATCATGTCGTTGTTGACGTCGGCGATGACGGTCGGCTCGAAGAAGCTGTGGCCCAGCGCATGGCGATGGCCGCCCGTCAGCAGGCGCCCGCCCTTGGCGAGCGCGTCGGCCACGTGCTGCTCGACCTTCTGCACGGCCTTTTCGTCGATCAGCGGGCCTTGCGTGACGCCCTGCTCGACGCCGTTGCCCACTTTGAGCTTGTTGACGGCGGCCGTGAACTTCTCGGCAAACACGTCATACACGCCGTCCTGCACGTAGATGCGGTTGGCGCACACGCAGGTCTGGCCGGCGTTGCGGTATTTCGAGGCGATCGCGCCTTCCACCGCCGCGTCCAGGTCGGCGTCGTCGAACACGATGAACGGGGCGTTGCCGCCCAGTTCGAGCGAGAGCTTCTTGATCGTCGGCGCGCACTGCTGCATCAGGATGCGGCCGACGGCCGTGGAGCCGGTAAAGGTCAGCTTGCGCACGATCGGGTTGGCGCACATCTCGGCACCGATCTCCTTCGGCGACCCGGTGACGACGGAGAACACGCCCTTCGGCACGCCGGCCTGCTCGGCCAGCGCGGCCAGCGCCAGCGCCGAGAACGGCGTCGATTCGGCCGGCTTGAGCACCATCGGGCAGCCCGCCGCCAGGGCCGGGCCGACCTTGCGGGTGATCATCGCCAACGGGAAGTTCCATGGCGTGATGGCGGCGCACACGCCGATCGGCTCCTTGGTCACGATCAGGCGCCGGTCCGGCCAGGGCGAGGCCAGCGTATCGCCGTGTACGCGCTTGGCTTCCTCGGCAAACCACTCGATGAAGCTGGCACCGAACACCACTTCACCCTTGGCTTCGGCCAGTGGCTTGCCCTGCTCGGTCGTCATCAGGAGGGCCAGGTCATCGGCATTGGCCATGATCAGGTCGTACCATTTGCGCAGCACCGCCGCGCGCTCCTTGGCGGTTTTCTTGCGCCAGGCCGGCCAGGCCGCGTTGGCCGCCTCGATGGCGCGGCGCGTCTCGGCCGTACCCATCATCGGGATCGTGCCCAGGTGCTCGCCCGTGGCCGGGTTGGTGACGGGGTGGGTTTCGCCGTTGTCGGCATCGAGCCAGGCGCCGTCGATATACGCTTGCTGGCGCAGCAGGGTCGGGTCTTTCAGTTGCATGGTCGTTCTCCGCGATTCGGTCGTTTGTGAGAAATTAGACAACCACTATGCCATATCGAGCGCGTATTTGCAGGCAAAGCGTCAGGGTTGGGGTTTGGTGCTCGCCTGCAGGCGAGCACCGCTACGCAGGCGAAGAGCTGTGCTCTTCGAAACCCCTGCTGCGCTCCCTGCAAGGGACTGACCCCGGTTTTATTCGATTCGCATGCCGTGTGATAAAAACCGGGGTCAGTCCCCGTTGGGGACAGACCCCAAGCCTGAAAACTTCGGGGTCAGCGTACTTTCAACTTCGCCAGCTTGGCATCCCCGGCCGGCCACTTCAAGTCCATCGCTTCCAGCGCCTCCACCAGCAAGGTCGCCACCGCCAGGTCGCGGTGCGGCTTCGAATCGGCCGGCACGATGTACCACGGCGCGTGCGGCGCGTCCGTTTCGGCGATGGCCCGCTCGTAGGCGTGCCGGTAGTCGTCCCAGCGCTCGCGGTGTTTCAAATCCTCGGGATCGAACTTCCAGTGCTTGTCCGGGTCGTCGATGCGCGCCTGCAGGCGCTTGCGCTGCTCCTCGTTCGAGATGTGCAGGAAGATCTTCAGGATCACGGTGCCCGTCTCGGCCAGCATCCGCTCGAAGTCGCGGATGTGGGCATAGCGCTGCGCCAGCGCTTCGCCGTCGAGCTGGCCGTACACCAGGGGATGCAGCACGTCCTCATAGTGGCTGCGGTTGAACACGGCGATCTCACCCTTGCGCGGCACCTGCCGGTGCACCCGCCACAGGTAGTCACGTGCCGTCTCGATCGACGTGGGCGCGTCGAAGCGTACCGGGCGCAACCCCATCGGATTGATCTTGCGGAACAGCTGGTGCACGGTACCGTCCTTGCCGGCGCAGTCGACGCCCTGCAGCACGACCAGCACCTTGCGGTCCCGTTCCGCGTACAGCATTTCCTGCAGCGCCGCGATCCGCCGGTGCAGCCGCTTGGCCTCGGCCTTGTCGCGTTTCGGATCGTCCGCCGCACACAGCGGCGCGGCGCCGGCGTCGGCATCCTTCAGGTTCGGTTGGGCGGGGGTGCGGAATCGTTTGCTGGCCTTCAAAGCGCGGTCTCCTGGCGCGAGTCACCGGGGATAGCGCAGCGCCGCCACCTCGCGCAGGGCCGCCAGCATGGCTTGCGCGCCGGGGGCCAGGCGGTGCTGCTTGCGTGTGACGATACCATACAGGTCCATGCGCAGGCCCAGGTCGTACGGCAGGATCGTCAACAGGCCCATGTCCAGGTAGGGCCGCACCAGTTCTTCCGGCAGCGCGACGATCATGCGGCTGCCGATCAGCAGGTTGGCGATGACGGGCAGCGCCAGCGACTCCACCGTTTCGGCCGGCGGTTCCAGCCCGTGCGACAGGAACAGCGCCGTCAGCCGGTCGCGCAGGATGCTGCCGGCCGGCGGCATGATCCACGGTTCATTGGCCAGTTCCTCCAGGGCGAGCGTGGCGCGGCCGGCCAGCGGGTGGCCGGCGCCGGCGATCAGGCTGTGCGGCTCGTCGGTGACGGGTTCGAACTGCAGCTCGGCGGCCGACTCGGAGTCGAGCACGCGCCCGATCACCAGGTCGAGCTCGCCGGCGCGCAGCTTTTCCGTCAGCAGCTTGCTGGTATCGACGGTGACGGACACCTTGACCCGCTCATGCCGGGTTTTCAGCAGCTTGATCGCGTCCGGCAGCAGGCTGGCCGACGGCGTCAGCACGGCGCCCACGGCCACCGTACCGGCGATCCCTGCCAGCAGTTCCATCACTTCCTGGTAGCCGGCATCCATCTCCGCCAGCGCGGCGCCGGCGCGGCGGATCATCACCTCGCCATACCAGGTGGGCTGCACGCCGCGCGGCAGGCGTTCGAACAGCTGCACATTCAGGGAGTACTCCAGCTCCGCCAGCAGTTTCGAGGCGGCGGGCTGCGTCAGGTTGGCCGCCTGCGCGGCGTGGAGGATCGATCCGTGCCTGCCCAACTCCACCAGCAGGACCAGCTGGCGCATCTTCAGGTGAGAGCGTACGAAGCGGTCGGAGTGAATGTCGGGCATGCGATCTGTCAGGGCAAAGGCTCATTCATGATAGAGCTGCGACCTGCCCCCGTCAATCAGGATGTCCGTCGCGTTGATGAAGCGCGCTTCGTCGCTGGCCAGGAACAGCGCCGTATAGGCCACCTCCTCCGGCGTGCCGATGCGCCGCGGCGGCAGCAGCGCGGCCTGGCGCGCTTCCTCCGCTTGCGGATCGGGGCAACCATCGAGCCAGGCGCGGATATTGTCCGTCATGATCAGGCCCGGCGAGATCGAATTGACGCGGATGCCGCGCGCGGCGTACTCGATGCCCAGCGACTTGGTCAGGCCCAGCAGCGCATGCTTGGCGACCGGGTACGGAAAGCAGCCCGGGATGATCTTATGGCCGTGCACCGAGGCGATGTTGACGATGCTGCCCGTCCCCTGCTCCAGCAACGCCGGCAAGGCGCTGCGGATGACGTTCCAGGCGCCTTCCAGGTCCACCGCGAAGCAGCGCTGCCATTCCTCGGCCGTGGTGTGCAGCGGGTCGGTAAACACGTTCATGCCGGCGTTGTTGACGATGACGTCGATGCGGCCGAAGTGCGTCAGCACCCGCTTCGTCATCGCCGCCACCGCCGCCCTGTCGGCGATGTCGGCCGCCACGAACAGCGTGTTCGGCCCACCCAGCTGCTCGCGCGCCGCCGCCGCGTGCTCATCGTCGCGATGGCTGTTCAAGACGACCTTCGCGCCCTCGGCCAGGAACAATCGCGCCACCGCCTTGCCGATGCCTTGCGTGGAGCCCGTGACGATGGCTACCTTGTCTTTCAGTCTGTCGACCATGTGCTCTTCCTCTTGTTATTGTTGGCGGGCCGCGCGCACGTCACCTGCGCGCCGCCCTCACTTCTGCTCCGTATGGGCCTTCCAGCCGTCCAGCACCGGCAAGGCGCGGCCGTCGAAATCGAACAGGGTCGTGTTGGCGACCACGTTCGGTCCCGCCACCCCGTCCGCGTCGCGCACGGCCCAGCCGATGCCCGGCGTGGCGATCATCACGGGGTCCCAGTACAGCACGCCCAGCACGCGTTCCGTCTTGCGCAGGCTGCCCAGCAGCTCGTCCATGAACGCGCGCTGGCCTTGCGGAGAACTCATCGCCGCCGGGTACGGGCCGTTGTCACTCAACTGGCCGGGATAGCCGTTCGGCAGGAACGGCGTCCAGTTGAAACCCGCTTCCATGATGAACAGGTCCTTGTCGTAGCGCGCCGTGACGGCGCGGCTGAACGCCACCACCTGCTGTACCGTCTTCCTGGTCCAGAACGGGTAGTAGGACGCGCCGATCACGTCGTACTGCACGCCGAGCGCCTGCAGGCGGTCGAAGTAGTTGCGGTACTTTGCCAGGTTGCCGGCGTCGTCCAGGTGCAGGATCACCTTCGAGGCCGGCGCGACCGCCTTGACGCCCTCATAACCGGCCTGCAGCAGCGCGCCCAGGCGCGGCCAGTTCCGTTCCGTCATGGCACCGTACGGATACAGCATCCCCCCTTCGATCTCGTTGCCGATGGAGACGAATTGCGGCACCGTGCCCTGCGCCTGCAGCGCGCGCATGACGTCGCGGGTGCGCTCGAACACCAGCTGGCACAGGCGCGCGAAACGGACCTGCTCGTCGGGCAGCTGGTCCAACTGCGCGCGCCATGCCGCCGGCACGTTCTGCGTTTTCGAATTGGTCCAGAAGTCGCTGTAGTGGAACGTCAGCTGGATCTGCATGCCCAGCGCGGCGCTGCGTTTCGCCAGCGCCAGCAGGTCGGGCAGGTCCATCGACCCGGCCGGCCAGTGGTAGCCCTCGTTGCCGTTGCCCGGCCCGGGCGCTTCGTACAGGCGCAGGCGCACGACGTTGTGACCGCTGGCGCGCAGGATTTTCAAGGCGTCGTCCGGCCGGCCCTGGCGGTCAACATAGCGGGCGCCATGGCGCTCCATCAGCGGCAGCACGGAAACGTCGCCGCCGGCCAGGAAGGGGGTGGCGGCGCTGGCCTGCAGCGCGAGAAGGCAAAACGCGGCCGCGGCCGCGCGCATAAAAGGTTTGAGCATGTCAGTCGTCGTTGAATAAGGTGTCGGCGAGGCCGCGCACGCCGGGTACGGCCAGCCGGAACAGGCTGCCGGCCTGCGCGGCGGTCGGCTTGCCGGCGACGCGCGGTCCGGCGCTGCCGACCAGCAGGTGGTCCAGCGCGGCGCCGCCGAACGCGGGCCGGGTCGGATAGTCGACCGGCAGCCGGTGGCTGCGCAGGATGATGCCGTCCGGGTCATAGCGGGTCAGCCGGCCGCCGCCCCACTCCGCGTTCCACAGGCACCCTTCGCTGTCGACGACCGCGCCATGCGGCCGCGCGGCATCGTCGCGCAGCTGCGCGAACGGGCGCACGCCGGCCACCTGGGCGTCGGTCGCGTCGTAATCGCACTGCAGGATGGCACGCGCCTGCGCGTCGCCGAAGTACAGTGTGCGGCCATCGGGACTGAAGCAGATGCTGCCGGCCAGCGTGGTCGCCGGCAGGGCCAGCCGGCGCAGGCCATGCCGCTGCGAGAACTGGTAAAAACTGCCGATGGCGCGTGGCTCGGCGCCGTCCATGCGCGTGCCGAACACGAAATTGCCGGCGCGGTCTGTGCGGCCGTCGCCCACGCGGGTGCGCGGCTCGGCCGGATCCACGGCCACCACAGGGCTGAGCGGCAGGCGCGCCGGCAAGGTACCGGCGGGCGCCGCCGCGTAGCACAACCACTTGGCCAGCCCCACCAGCATGCGCCCGGAGCGGCAGAACGCCAGGCTGCCGGCGCGGTCGGGCAGGCGGCAGGCATGTGCCGCCGGCGCGCCGTCCGTCCAGGCATACAAGGTGGCGGCGGGCACGTCGCTCCACCACCAGCGTGCGGCGCCGGGCTGCCACAGCAGCCCATCGCCCAGCGCCGCCCGGTGCGGCAACGCCAGCCGCAGCGCCTCGCCTTCGGGCAGCGTTGGCGCCATCACAGGTCCACGTGCAGGCTGAGGGCGAAGCGGCGGTCGTCCACGTAGCGGCCGAACGGCAGGCCGGTGGCGCCATAGCTGCTGCGGCGCGACGTGCGGGTCAGGTTGTTGACCTCGAACGCCAGCTTGACGGCCTTGTTGACCGCATAGCTCATGTAGCCGTCCACCATGCCGTAGCCGTCCGTATACAGCGGCGTCTGCGCCAGCGTGTTGCCATTGTTGACGTAGTAGTTCTTGGTGCCGGACAGGTAGCGGCCGCGGTAGTTGTAGGCCAGGCGCACGCCGAAGTCCTGGTAGTCGTACATGGCAACGATGTTGTAGCTGGTGCGCGACAGGCCTTCCAGCGACGTCTCCTGGCCGCCGATCGGGCCCGGCGCCTTGCTGTCGACATAGGTGAAGTTGGCCTGCAGCCCCAGGCCGCGCAGCGCGCCCGGCAGGTGGGTGAAGAAGCCCTGGTAGCCCAGTTCGATGCCCTTGATCGTGCCGTCCTTGCCGTTGGTCGGCCTCGACACGTCATAGGTGGTGCCGGCGTACTGCAAAGTGCTGGGCGCGGTCTGGATGAAACCGTCCACTTTCTTGTAGAACGCGGCGCCGAACACGTAATCGCTCTGGCTGATGTAGTACTCCAGCGTGGTGTCGAGCTGCTTGGCGGTCAGCGGCCGCAGGTCCGGGTTGCCCATGTAGGCGGTGCGGTCGTTGGCGTTCAGCGACAGGCTCGGCGTCAGCTGGTCGAAGTTCGGCCGGGTGACGACCTTCGAGGCGGCGACACGCGCCACCAGCTTGTCGTTCAGCGCCATGCGCACGTTCAGGCTCGGGAGGACATCGTCGTCGCTGGTGCCGCTTTGGCGCGGGACGTAGGCGCCGTTTTCCATCACCGCATAGCCGCGCTGCGTGCGGGTTTTGACATAGCGCACGCCGACATTGCCGGAAACGGCCTTGCCCAGCACTTCGCTTTCGAAATCGGCCATGCCGTAAATGGCGCGGGTCTTCTCGCTGAAGTCGAAGGTTTGCGCGACATCGAAGTCGGGCACCGTCAGGCCCAGCGCGGCGCGGCTGGTTTGCGGGTCGCGCAGCCAGTCGAGGTTGGCGATCGACAGCCACTGCGTCGGCCAGGTGCCGCCGCCCTCGCGGTGCAGCAGTTCGTTGTAGGGAATGGTGCCGATCTGGCTGGCCAGGCCAGGCAGCGCGCCGCCCACGGCGCCGGTGCCGGCCGCGTTCCAGATGTCGTGGATCGTGTTGATCTCGCTGCTGCTGGCGTCGCGGTTGGCCAGGCGCACGCCGGCACGCAGGCGCGGCACAAGATTGCTGTCCAGGCTGCGCTCGCCGTCCAGGCGCCACACGGTTTCCTTGCCTTCGTTCTTCTGGCGGAAGTACAGCGCCTTGCTGGCCCAATACTTCGATGGATTGACCAGGTCGTCGGGGTTGGCCAGTTCCGGATACGCCGACGGCACCTTGGTCGTCAAGTCATAGGCGAACGACGTCGAGTTGGCGCCCAGCCGCACTTCCTGGTACTGGCGCGCGAAATCGCTTTTGGTGTGGCCCAGCTCCGACTTGACGACCCAGCCATCGGCCTTCCAGCTGCCGCCCAGGGCCAGCTGGCGCGTCTTGGTGTTGTTGTCGCCGATGTAGCCGGACGTCGTCAGGTCGGCGCCAAAAAAGCTGCCCTTCTGGAAGCGGCCGTCGGCGTCGGTCGTGACGGCGCCCTTCGGCCACATCGCGCCCGCGTTGGTGGCGGCGTTGTAGTTCGGCCAGTACGGCGTGCCGTAGAAGCCATAGGTGTCGGTGGTGGTATCGAGCTTGGTGTAGTTGGTGTCGAGGTAGAACTCGAGCTGGCGCGTAGGGCGCCATTGCAGCGTGGCGCTGACGCCGGTGCGTTCGCGTTCGCCCAGCTCGTACGAATACCAGGCGCCGATCGGCGCAAAGGTGCCGGAGCCGTCCGCCAGCTGGGCGGGCGAACCCAGTTCCTGCACGTCGGCGCGGTAGTTGCGCTTCTGGTGCGCCACGCTGAGCAGCGCACCGACGTCGCCGGCGCCCGTCTTCCAGCGGTTGCTGACGAGGAGCGAGCCTTCGCCGTTGCGCTGGTCGGCATAGTCCGCATCGGTCGCCTTGATGGTGGCGGCCACCTTGCGGCCGGCGAAGTCGAACGGCTTGCGCATGCGCAGGTCGATCACGCCGCCGATGCCGCCTTCGACCTGGTCGGCCGTCGGGGTCTTGTAGACGTCGGCGCCGGCCAGCAGCTCGGCCGGCACGTCCTGGAACGACAGGCCGCGCTCCTTGCCGGCGGTGAAGATGGAACGGCCGTTCAACAGGGTCTGCGTCTGCGACAGGCCGCGGATCTGCACACGGTCGCCTTCGCCGCGGCTGCGCGAGATCTGCACGCCGGTAATGCGCTGCAGCGCCTCGGCCACGTTCGCGTCCGGCAGCTTGCCGATGTCGTCCGCCACGATCGAATCTACCACCTGGTCGGCGTTGCGCTTCAAATCCTGCGCCTTGGCCAGGCTGGCGCGCATGCCGGTCACGACGACCTGCTGCGGTTCGGCGGGGGTATCGGCCGTTTGCGCCCAGGCGGGCAGGGTGCAGAGGGCGGCGGCAGCGGCGGCGATCGCGCGGCGGCGGCCAGACAGGGTTGCTTGGTTGCTCATTACAGTCTCCGGGTTTGAATTCTTATTGGGCTGATTGGGATATCACGGCTTGATCGCCAGCCGGTACACGGGCACGATGCCGATCTTGTCGACGCGGGCGATTTGCGGCTCGCCGCGGAAATCGGGCCGGCCCTCGCGCGGGATGTACACGGGCGCGTCGGCGCGCAGCGGCAGCACGGCCAGCGACAGCGGCGCCTTGCCCTGCGCCGCCAGGAGGCCCTTCAGCCCGATTTGCCACGGGTAGCCGCTGTAGTACCAGTCGTCCACCATGCGCGTGCCGGCCAGCAGGCGGCCGACGTCACCCGTGAAGTCCAGCTGCAGCAAGGCGTCGTCCAGGCCTTCCAGCGCATCCGGCGGCACGTCGATGCGCCATTTGGCGGCCGTGCGCCACGCCTCGGGGATCGGCTGCAGGGCGGCCTTGGCCAAGCCGCCCTGCAGGATGGCGGGTGCCGGCTGGGCCGCGCGCAGCGCCGTCACGCTGACGGTCGGCTTGCGCTCGGGCAGTTGCGCTTCGAAGGCCTGGAACACGCCGTCGCTGCCGGCGGCGCGCACGCCGGCCGGCGCCTTGGCCAGCGCCGGATACACGGCCATGCGGAAGCGGTTCGAACCGGTGGAGCGCAGCTGCAACGCGCCGTCGTCGAACCAGGCCTGCTGCGCGCTCAGTACCAGGCGGCGCTGGCCGGCGAACTCGCCCACGGCCAGTTGCTGCGCCTGTTCCGGCGTCAGCACCAGCACGTGGACGTCGCGCCCGCCCTGGCGGTGCACGGTGACGGCCTTGCCGGTGCCCGCCGTGATCCCTTGCAGCAGCACGCCGTCGGGCGTGCGCTGCGCGTTCGCCGCCTCGACATCGGTGCCGCTCGGCGTATCGATCAGCAGCTCGACCGGCACGCCGGCGCTGGCCGCGAACACATAGGTGACGCCGGCCGCGCCCAGGTCCAGGCGCGTCACCGGCTGCGCCGTCGCATAGCGCAGCCGGGTACCGTCCAGGTCGAAATTGACGGGCCAGATGAAGTAGGCGCCGCTGGCGATGTCGATGCCCTGGCGCGGGAACTCGACCACGCCGCCGGGCAGCTTCACCGCAAAGCGCACGTCCTGCTGCGCCGGCATCGGATACTGGCGCACGTGGTTGTTCACGAACAGGAAGGCGCTGTCGCCGGCCGCGCGCAGCGACACGCGGGCTGTTTTCAGGTCGGCCGGACTGGCCGGCGTGAGCTCGGGGCGCCGCACCGTCATCGGCGCCAGGCGGCGGCCGAAATCGTGCATGAAGTAGTGGAACGGGCGCAGTTTTGTCAGCACGGCACGCTCTTGGCCGTCCGGACCCAAGGGCGCCTGGAAGTCGTAGTTGATGGCGGTGGTGTCGTTGTAACCGCCGGTGGCCGTGCTCTCTTCCAGCGTGCTGGCGCCGACCGGATTGCGGCCGCCGTGGAAC
The DNA here is from genome assembly GCA_008011715.2 of [Empedobacter] haloabium. Classification (NCBI taxonomy): domain Bacteria; kingdom Pseudomonadati; phylum Pseudomonadota; class Betaproteobacteria; order Burkholderiales; family Oxalobacteraceae; species [Empedobacter] haloabium. The sequence continues at coordinate 6,305,090 of CP136508.1, read as the reverse complement.
ATGTAGTAGCCCATCAGGTTGACGCCCGAACCCAGCTGCACGGGCAACATCGAGGCGATGTCGTCGGGCGAGACGACCGGCCGGCGGCGGTACATGAACGGCAGGCCGGCACCGTATTCGGCACCGAGGAACGGCGTCAGGGCGATGTCGGTTTCGGCCGTGCCGGGCGCCTGCGCGGCAGTCTGCGCGCCCAGGTCGCCGCTGACGCGGCTGTCGAAGCGGAACGCGTACGTCTCCTTGGGCGGCAATTCGCTCGTGCTGGTGGCCCACGGCTCGTCCGGATAGCCGCCGAACACGGGCGTCACTTCGCCGGACGGATACACGGCGCCGTCCCAGCCCGTGACGGTGTAGAACGGCACGTCCAGGCCGGCCTTCAGGGCCAGCTTCTTCAGGGTGGCGATATGCTGCGCGCCCTGCTCCGGGCCGGACAGGTTGTACTCGTTCTCCAGCTGGATGCCGATCACGGGGCCGCCGTCCTTCCACAACTGGCCGCGCAGCTGGCGGCCGATCTCGTCGTAGAAGCGCGCCACGTGGCGCAGGTATTCCGGATCGTCGCCGCGCGTGCGCATGCTCGTCACGACCCAGTCGGGGATGCCGCCGTAGCGCACTTCTGCGTGCACCCACGGGCCCACGCGCACCACGGCCTTCAGGCCTACCTTGGCGCACAGCTCGATGAAGCGGCGCAGGTCGCGGTTGTCCTGCCAGATGAACTTGCCCTCGTGCTCCTCGTGGTGGTTCCACATGACGTAGCTGGCGACGACGGTGATGCCGGCCGTCTTCATCTTGCGCAGCTCCGCTTCCCACGTATCGGCCGGGCTGCGGCTGTAGTGGAACTCGCCCATCACCGGCATCCACGGCTGGCCGTCCAGGGTCAGGTACTGGTTGTTCGCGCCCAGGCGCTGGCCCGATGGCGCCACGGCGGTGCCCAGCCGCAGGTGACCGGTGACCGGTTGCGCCGTGGGGGCGCGGGCGTCGATGCTGAGCAGGGTCTCGGCGCAGGCGCTGCCGAAGGCCAGCGCGCAGGCGGCGGCCACCGCGTGGCGGGAAAAGAGCTGTTTCATATTGTTGTCTCCGATGAGGGTGGCGCGATGGCCTGTTGTTGTCGGGCGGGTTCCTGTCAATGCCAGGCGGCGGCGAAGCGGCGCGCGTTGGCAGCGACGGTCGCGGCATCCATGCCGGGCCGGAACAGCGCCGAGCCCAGGCCGAAGCCGGCCACGCCGGCGGCGCGGTATTCGTCCATGTTTTCCGGGGTGATGCCGCCCACCGGCAGCAGCGGCAGCGTGGGCGGCAGCACCGCGCGCATGGCGCGCACGATCGTGGGTGTGATCAGTTCGGCCGGGAACAGTTTCAGTGCGTCGGCGCCGGCGCGGGCTGCGGCGAAGGCTTCGGTTGGCGTGGCCACGCCCGGCACGCAGATCATGCCGGCCGCCTTGGCGGCGCGAATCACTTCCACGTCGGCGTGCGGCATCACGATCAGCTGGCCGCCGGCGCCCTGCACCTGCGCCACGACGTCGGTCGACAGCACGGTACCGGCGCCGACCAGGCAATCGCGCGGCAGGCTTCGCGCCAGCAGCGCGATCGACGCGAGCGGCTCGGGAGAGTTCATCGGCACTTCGATCAGCCGGAAGCCGGCGTCGTACAGCGCGGTACCGACGCCCAGCGCCTCGTCGGGGCGCAGGCCGCGCAGGATGGCGACGAGGGGCAGGCTGGCGAAGGCGGTCTGGAAGGCGGTGGTCAGGTCGGTGTGCATGGTGGTCACGAGAGGAGTCGGGCGGCGCGGGCCAGGGCCAGCAGGCCGGCTGGCGCCGTGTTGTCGAGGACGAGATCGGCCGCCTGGCCACAGTGGGCCAGCGCCAGCTGGTAGCGCTCGCACAACGGTGCCGCGCCGACCAGCGCCAGGGGCAGTTCGCGCAGGCCGTGGCCGGCGCGCCATGCCAGGCCGGCGCGCAGCTCGTGGCCGATCAGGAGACCGGACAGGTAGTCCGGCAGCGCGCCAGGACGCAGCCGCGCCGTCACGCCCAGGCTGCGCACGGCGAACAGCTGGTGCGGCAGGCCCAGTTCGCCGTGGTCGCGCGCGGCCGTCACGCCGGCAAGGAAGGCATCCATATCAGGTGTCACCTCCGGCGGCATCAGGCGGCCCAGCACCGAATGCTGGCGCAGCACCGCATACAACTCGCCGGTCATGTGCGTCGCGAAGCGGCCGATGCGGCCTTGCGCCACATGCGTCCATTTCGAGTGCGTGCCGGGCAGGATCACGCAGCTATCGGCCAATTGCGGATGCTGGGCCAGCGCGCCGACAATCTGGGTTTCCTCGCCGCGCATCAGGTCCGGCGGCAGCAGGCCGTCGTTGCACAGCACACCCGGCACGATGCGCAGGGCCGTGTCGCCTGGCTGCGCCAGGCCGCCAGCCAGCTCGGTCGCGCCGGCGGGCGCGCGCACGTACGGCACCTCCAGCCAGCCGTGCTGGCTGCCGACCATGCCGCAGGCCAGCAGCGGCAGCGGTGGCTGGGCGCGGCGCCAGGCGCCCGCGACCTCGTCCAGCGCGGCCACGAAGGCGGGATGGCCGTGCAGGGTGGAGGCGCCCTTGGCGGCGGCATGCTCCCGCAGCACGCTGCCGTCGGCGCCGATCAGGAAGGCGCGCAGGCTGGTGCTGCCCCAGTCGATGCCGATCAGGACGGGCGTCACCATTCGGCCACGCTGCCGTCCGGGTGGCGCCACAGCGGGTTGCGCCAGTCCGTGACGCCCTGGCTGGCGGCGATCACGCGTTCCTCGTCGACGATGACGCCCAGGCCCGGCTTGGGCAGCGGGGCGAAATAGCCGTCGACGATCTGAAAATCTTCCTTGTTGATCACGTAATCCAGCAGCTCGGCGCCACGGTTGTAGTGGATGCCCATGCTCTGTTCCTGCAGCACGGCGTTGTGCGACACGAAATCCACCTGCAGGCAGGCCGCCAGCGCGACGGGACCGAGCGGGCAATGGGGCGCCAGCGCCACGTCGTACGCTTCGGCCATCGCGGCGATCTTGACGCACTCCGTGATGCCGCCGGCATGCGACAGGTCGGGCTGCACGATGGCGATGCCGCCGGCCTGGAACACGTGCTTGAATTCGAAGCGCGAGTACATCCGTTCGCCCGCCGCCAGCGGGATCGCGGTGCCCGCGGCCAGGCGCGGATAGTACTCGGCCTGCTCGGCCAGCACCGGTTCCTCGACGAACAGGGGGCGGTACGGCTCCAGCTCGCGCAGCAGCACCTTCGCCATCGGCGCCGACACGCGGCCGTGGAAGTCCAGGCCGAACTCGATGTCGTAGCCGAAGGTGTCGCGGATCTGCGCCACGCGCGCCACGGCCGCATCGACGGCCTTGGCCGAATCGACGATGCCCAGCTCCTCGGTGCCGTTCATTTTAAAAGTGTGGATGCCGATCTCGCGCAGCGTGTGGATGCCGGCGATGACGTCGGCCGGGCGGTCGCCGCCGACCCAGCTGTACATCTTCATCCGGTCGCGCACCAGGCCGCCCAGCAGCTGGTAGACCGGCACGCCCAGCGCCTTGCCCTTGATGTCCCACAGGGCCTGGTCGATGCCGGCGATGGCGCTCATCAGGATGGCACCGCCGCGATAGAAGCCGCCCCGGTACATCACCTGCCACAGGTCGTTGATGCGCAGCGGGTCCTGGCCCACCAGGTACTCGGACAGCTCCTGCACCGCCGCCTCGACGGTGCGGGCGCGCCCTTCGATCACGGGTTCACCCCAGCCGGTGATGCCCTCGTCGGTCTCGATCTTGAGGAACATCCAGCGTGGCGGCACGCGGTACAAGGTCAGCTTGGTGATTTTCATGGCGGGCTTGAAGATGGAAACCGCGCCAGTGTAGCGATGCTTGTCTAGCCTGAAATATGACTCTTTCGGCAAAGCCTATACGGTTTTGGCATACATAGGCCCCGCCTCACGCGAACCAGGCAATAACGGCGTCGCCGTTCGCGGCGGCGTCGCGGTAGAACGCGCGCAGCTCGTCGAGCGAGTCGATGATGGCCTCCAGCGCGTCGTCGTCGTCCCAGAAGCCCGGGTAGACCTCGTCCATCGCCGCAGGGTCGAAGCGCGCGCGCAAGGCGTCATCCGGGACCTGTTCCAGCGCGGCCGCGATGGCGCGCACGTCGGCCGCGTCGGTGGCCAGCGGCGGACCGTAGCCCAGGTCGCGCGTACCCAGCGGCCCCTTGCCGAAGATGACGTTGGACAGCACGTCGGCGGTCGGCACCGTCGATCCGGTCAACAGGTAATGGATGCCGTGCCAGCTCTTGTCGGCGCTGCAGGCGTCGTCGCCGCGCGGCCCCGCCAGGAATTGCTCGATCTCTTCCGGCTCGGCGCGCAGCGCGTCCAGTTCGGCCTGGGGCAAGGCCAGGTACAAACCGATCATCGACATGATGTCTCCTCGTTGGTGGAATGGGGCCACCTTAGCATGCTGCCCGTCAGGACAGCGCAGGATGCGCGGCCAGTGCGTTGGCCAGGAACTCCGTCAGCGCGCGGATGCGGCTGACACGGCGCAGGTCCGGGTGCGTCAGCAGCCACACGTCCGTGTCCAGCTCAGGCGGAGGCGGCGCCAGGCGGACCAGGTTCGGCCGCGCATCGGCCAGAAGGCACAGCAGCATGCCGGCACCGATGCCCGCCTCCACCGCGGCGGCCATGCCGACCAGGGTGTCGGCGCTGAACACCCAGCGCTCGGGCGGCACGTGCTCGCGCAGCCAGCGCGCCTGTGCCAGGTGGGCCAGTGCCTCGTCCGGCGCGATCCAGTCGTAGGCAGCCCAGTCGTCGGCCGGCTCACGCGGCACTGTGCTGTAAGGCGCCGTCCGGACCCGGCCCAGCTTGCGGCCGACCAGGTTGTCCGGCGGCGTGTTGGTGGGGCGAAGGGCGACGTCCGCCTCGCGCCGCGTCAGGTTCAAAAAACTGTTGTTGACGGTGACCTGCAGCGCGATGCCGGGATAGGCGCGGCGAAAGTCGGCCAGCGCCGGCAGCAGCAGCGCTTGCAGCAAGGTGTCCGTGGTCGTGAGGCGGATGGTGCCGGCCAGTTGCGCGTCGCGCCCGCCGACCTGACGTTCCACGTCC